>CATPAS010000153.1 GCA_955652075.1 uncultured Gaiellaceae bacterium
CTGCAGCTGGGTGGCGGACTGGGTCACGTGGTTCGTATTCCCGGCCGACGCGGTGGCGGACGAGGTGTTCGCCTGCGTTGCCGTCTGTTGGCCATCGAGGGGAATCCAGATCTGGATCCACAGGCCGCGCGCACCCGAGCCGGCGGGATCCGGCGCGGCGCCGTCGATCAGGACGACGGCGTTCGAGTTCGTGGGCAAGGTCTGGGTCGAGGTAGCGATTGCGTTCGCGTCCTGCGTCGTCGGGGCGCTCTGGCTGAACGACAGCGCGTGGCCGCCGGAAGAGCCGGCTCCCGTATGCGTATGCGTCTGGTCCGCAGACTGGTTCGCGGCATTGCCGTTCACCGCCTGAGCGGTCGCTTGCGAGCTGTTCGTCTGGGTCACCGCGCCGCTGTCCCCAGGGCTCTTGTTGCGGATGACGATGTTCGCGTTCCGCGGCGCTGCCTGGTACGAGGCTGCCGTCGCGTTCGCGCTCTGGGTCGTCGGGGCAGTCTGATCGGCCGACTGCGATTGGCCACCGGAAGGACCGCCGCCGGTCTGGTTCTGTGCTGAGTCCTGAGCCGTGGCGTTCGAGTTGTTGCCGGTAGCGCTGGCCACCGAGCTGTTGGTCTGGGTTACCGGCCCGTCGTTGCCGGGGCTGTTGATCCGGATCACGACGTTCAGGTTCGTCGGCGCCACCTGGGTGGAGGCCGCCGTCCCATTTGCAGCTTGACTCACAGGAGCGCTTTGACTTGCGGCCTGGGCTTGGGAGGGAGCCGGGTCGGGAGGCGGAGCGCTGCCCGAATCCTGCCGCTGGGTGCTGCTCTGCTCGGTGTGGTTCGCGTTGTTCGCCGACTCGACTGCGGCGGAATCGTTGTTTTGGTGGGAGCTACCGCCGGCGGAGACGTTCGTCGCGGTCTGGGTCGAGGCCGCGGAGGCCTTCGCGCTCTGCTGCGTCGGCGCGTTCTGGACGATCGTCTGTGATTGTCCCCCGCTGCCGGCGTCGCCACTCTGTGTGGCCGTCGCGCTCTGGCTGGTGCTGTTGTCGTTCTGGGCCGACGACGAAGCGCTGGAGGAGCTCGTCTGATCGGCGCCGCTTCCCGGGTCGCTCGAATCGGCCGCCGCTGTGCCCGGAACGAAGCCGGCGCCGATCCCGAATAGCACGGTGCACGTGATGAGCGCAATACAGCGCCTCGGCCCCCTCCCCATGAGCCCAACGATCTACTTCGTGCCCCCGAGGGGACAGACCCCGCCTGACGGGTTCTGCTCCCCCCGACCGGGTGGAACGAAAGCGTCGACTCGGCCGACGACGGACTACCATTCCTCCACGTGTCGACACGCGTTCTGGTCGTTGAGAGTCACCCGCTCGTGCGACAGGGAATCCGGGCCCAGCTGTCGGACAACGGCAAGCTCGTCGTCAGCGAGGCATCGAGCGGCGCGGAAGCGATCCTCGCCGCGTCGGAGCAGCGGCCGGATGTGGTCCTGCTCGACGCGGACCTTCCCGATCGCCCGGGCTCAGAGGTCTGCGCAGCCATCCTCGACCGGCATCCGACCACTGCGGTCATCGTCCTCTCCGACCACGGCGACAAGGCATCGGTTCGCGCTGTGCTCGATGCGGGCGCCCGTGCCTATCTGCTCCGAGACGCGGACGACCTCGATCTTCCTCGTGCGATCGAACGGACGCTTGCGGGCGAGAGCGTGATCGACCCGCGCGCGGCCGCCGCTCTCCTCTCCCCCCGTGGCGGCACCGAGCAACCGAAGCTCACGAGTCAGGAGCTGAAAGTCATCCGGCTGGTCGCCGAGGGCCTGACGAACCCGGAGATCGGCACCCGCCTCTACCTGAGCCGGCATACCGTGAAGGAGTACGTCAGCCATGCGATCCACAAGCTCGGCGCAACGAATCGCATCGAGGCGGTGCGCAAGGCCACAGCGCTCGGTCTGATCGAAGGAGTCGTGCTGCCACCCGGTGACACGACGCCGTCACGCCGAGACACCCTCGTCTACAACGAGTGGGGCGGGCCCGCACGCAGCTCGGATCTCAAGGTCACTCCCCTCAAGATCGACAAGCTCGTCGCGAGCCCGGAACCACCGGCGGAGTAGCCGCGGCGTTACTCGCGGTATCGGATTCCGTCTGAGCCGTTCGCGCCAGGTCGACGGTCGGACAGCCCCTTGCTCCGCACTCGCGCTCGAAGCGAGCGGCCGGCGATCGCGAGCGTCGGGAGGAGCAGACCCAGGGCAAAGACGAACGAGAGTGGGAGAACCAGGAGCAACCAGCCTCTGAAGAGATTCACGTGGGACGAGGCGGGCTCGAGGCTCTGCGGCGCTGCGGCCTCGACCTTGCTCCGCGAAACCAAGGCCTTCGGCCTCGTGCTCGGCATCCGCGCAGGACGACGCCGTGCCGTGGCGCTCGGCGACACCGACGGGACCTGCACCGGGATCACTCGCTCCGTGGGCGCCTGCTGCCTCGGCCTCGAAAGCCGAGGGCGACTCGGCCTGGCCACGAAGCCGCTTCCGGCGACCTTCGTCGTAGCCGGCGGCGGACCGGCCGGAGGTGGAAGAACGTCCGCACCGGGCCGTGTCGACGCGGTGTCCGATGGAACCGCCGTAGCCACGGGCTCGGTTGTCGGCGACACGACGCTGGTCGGTGCCGGCGCATCGGAGCTGCCGGGAGTGCTTGCGACCGGAGCAGCCGGCTCCGAGATCGGGACGACCGAGTCGCCCGACGCACCACACGGTGTCGAGGCTGGAGTCTGATACTGCGGCTCGTCCGGCTGATACTGCGCCTCCGGGTCTGCACAACCGGCGGAGTCCGACGGATCGTCGACCGTCTCTTCGTCCGCCAGTGGACCGGGCGTGCACTGCAAGGTCGCACTGTCGTCCGCCGGCAAGGCAAGAGGCCAGTTCCCGTCAGGATCTGACGTACAGTTAAACGCCTCGTTGACCGACCGATTCGGCGACCCAATTGACCAGACCGAGCGCGTAATTCTCGTCAGTTCTCGCGACGAAAAGGAGGCCGTCGGCAAAACCGGTGCACGCGTTTTGCTCGAAGCAGTCGAGAGCCGCTGATACTGCACGTGGCGAGGGTGATACTGCGGCTTGTCCGGCGGCGTGGCGACCGCCGAACGTTGTGTTTCACTCGTCGACGCGCGTTCCGGCGACTTCTGCGCGTGCGTCGGTGATATCACCTGACTCCAGCCCTGCCGGACCGCATCCAGCTGCGCAGTCGCCGGCGCAGAAGGAGGCGTATTTCCAGGGCTTTCCTGATTCACAAGAGAAGTGGTGGCGTCTGCCGCCGACGCGACGTCGGGCGTCATCTCGTCGGGCAAGTGGGACGTGAGGACGAACGCGGCGGCGCTCGTCCCGGGTGGCGGTGGGTCGTCTGTTGCGTGTGCCGGCATCGCGAATGCCAGCGCGGCAACCCCGACGGCGTGAACCACACCGAGTCTCACGAGGTTGGTTCCTGTGAGCCGCATTCCGTGAATTCCACTCACCCTTCGTGTTGATAAACGTCCTACATAAGAACTACCCCGCAGTGGCGTCCACTACCCATCACTTTGTAAATCCGAAAGAAAATCTCTAGAGTAAATTCGGCGATGAGCGCGAACTGCGCGAGTGAACAGGACCTCCAAGCGCGAGACCGGCTGATCGAACAACAGCTGCCTCTCGTCCGGTCGCTTGCGCGGCGATACGCAGACCGTGGAGAACGACTGGAGGATCTCGTCCAGGTCGGGACGATCGGCCTGATCAAGGCGGTCGACCGGTACGAGCCGGCGCGCGGCGTCGAGCTCACCGCGTTCGCCGTGCCGAACATCCTCGGTGAGATCAAGCGTCACCTCCGTGATCGGTGCGGTCCGATTCGGGTACCCCGCCGCCACCAGGAGACCAGCGCACGAATGCGGAGCACGCGGCGACAGCTGACGGCGCACCTACAACGCAATCCCACCGCCGCGGAGCTCGCCGCGGCAGCGAACCTCGATGAGGGCGAGCTCACCGAGGCGATGCGCGCCGAACAGGCCCGCGCGCCGCTGTCGCTGGCGGATGCGGCGCCGGCCGTGAGCGCGGACGAGATCTTCGACGCGAGCGAAGACCGTCTGCTCATCTACCGAAGCCTGCGCTCCTTGCATCGCCAGGAGCGACTCGCATTGGAGTGCCGGTACTTCGAGGACCTCAGCCAGAAGGAGATTGCGGCTCGGCTCGGCATCTCCCAAACACAGGCGTCGCGGCTGATTGCCTCCGGCCTGGCGAAGCTTCGCGCCGATTTCGAAGGGAAATCGCGTTGTGCAGCCCGTCAGAAGCCCCTAAACTCGTGGCATGGCGACTCCGGAAGCCGTCGAGGACGCGCCGCCGCAGGAGACCGCGAAGCCACGGTCGCGCACCGGGAGGCATAGCGGCCGGCTGCTGCTCCGGATGCCGGCGGGTCTTCACGAGGAGCTCGCGCGTGCGTCAGACCGGAACGGCGTCAGTCTCAACCAGTTCATCACGAGCGTCCTCGCGGGCGCAGTCGGATGGGGGCGGGACGATGTTGCGACGATCGGAACAGCCAAGACCCGCTCGCGGTCGCTCACGATTCTGCTCGCGGCGAATCTGCTGCTCGTGGCCGCGGCCGCTGTTTCGGCGATCGCGTTCCTGGTCGCCGCGTGGTTGAACTGACGCTGCGCTAGGGACCGGGCGCCCGGCGCCTGCGCCAGAGCCCCGCACGCGGCTCGTCACCGGTCGGCTCCTCGCCCAGCGCCCGCGCGGCCGAGAGGAAGTCCTCGCCGTCCAACGTCATCAACTCCGACCGCTCGAGATCGGCCAGCTCCATTCCCTGCACTCCCGCCAGGCGTAGTGCTTGCGCGTTGAGCGCCTGCTCGAAGAGCGTGCGCGCGAACCGCGCATTGCCGAAACCCTCGCCTCGCGCGGCACCGGCGAGAATCTGCCGAAGCGCCTCAACCGCGTCGTCGTCGAGCGAATACTCGTAGCCGGCCGCGAGCTTCCGAGTGATCGCAACCAGATCGTCGGTCGAATAATCGGGGAAGGCGATCTCGCGGGAGAAACGCGAGCGCAGTCCAGGATTTGACTGCAGGAAGTGGTGCATCAGCCGCGGGTAGCCGGCCACGATCACGACGAGGCGGTGGCGATAGTCCTCCATGCGCTTGAGGAGCGTCTCGATCGCCTCGGGGCCGAAGTCCAGCCGCTCGTCGCCCGGCGCGAGCGCATACGCCTCGTCGATGAAGAGCACACCGTCGAGCGCCCGCCGGATTGCCCGGTCGGTCTTGATCGCGGTCATGCCGACGTACTGGCCGACGAGACCGGCGCGGTCGACCTCGACGAGATGGCCTCGCTTGAGCAGCCCCATCGCGCGATACATCTCGGCCAGCAGCCGCGCGACGGTGGTCTTGCCCGTCCCGGGGTTGCCGAGGAAGACGAGATGCTGCGACGTCGCGACCTCCGGTAGCCCGTGGCGCTGGCGCTCGGCCTGCACCTGCAGGAAGGCGACCAGGGCGCGGACCTGCTCCTTGACCGTCTCCAGTCCGATCAGCGAGTCCAGCTCCGCCTGGAGCTCCGGCAGCGTTCGGGCAGGCTCCGGGCGGCGGAGCTGGTCCGAGATCCAGTCGGAGGGATCCGGGGCGCCCGTGGTCTGGGACAGGCGCTCGCCGAGCACCCGCAGGCCGCGGGCCACGTCCTCGAGTGGATTCCGCGCCACGGCTGAATTGTGCCTCCCGGCTCGTGACGAGCAACTGGGTGAACCTCCCGGTTCCCCCAGACCCCGTCCACTGGTCCGCTGCGCGGACAGGCCGCGTCGCGGCCCCCTCACAGGAGGGATTGCGCTAAAGCCGGCGCCAAGGAGGGCCGATTAGTTAACCTGGTTAACGAATGCCGAGCGCCATCGCCGCCGATCCCACCGTCCTCGCCAACCGGCTCCGCCCGGTGCTCGTGCAACTCAGCAGAGAGCTCCGACGGGAGATCCACTCGCTCGGCGTGACGGGCGGGCAGGTCTCGCTGCTCATCCAGATCAAGTTTCACCACGGCATCGGGATCCGGGAACTGGCGGCGCTCGAGCGGATGTCGGTGCCCGGCATGTCGAAGTTCATCTCCCGCCTCGAGGAGGCGGGCCTCGTCCAGCGGGCACCGGTCGAGGGAGACCAGCGCCGCGTCGGCCTGACCCTGACGCCCGCGGGCCACAAGGTCCTCCGCTCGGTCAAGTCGAAGCGA
>CATPAS010000154.1 GCA_955652075.1 uncultured Gaiellaceae bacterium
CACTCTCGGACACGCTGATGGAGGGAGGGCTCGACGTCCTGACCGGCGGCACCGACACGCATCTCCTGCAGCTCGACCTGCGCTCCACGGACTGGACGGGCAAGGATGCAGAGGAGCGGCTGCACGAGGTGAAGCTGACCGTGAATCGCAATACCGTCCCGTTCGACGAGCGGCCGCCGACCGTCGCGAGCGGCGTCAGGATCGGGACGCCCGCGGCAACGATGCGCGGCATGGACGACGGCGACTTCCGCGAGATCGGCCGCGTCATCGTCGAGGCTCTCGGCGAGTCTCCCGACCTCGACGGGCTGCGTTCCCGTACCGAGGCGCTGTGCGCGAAGCGCCCACTCTACCCGGGCTTCCGCGGCTGGACCGCCTACGTGACCCAGTGACGGTGACCGAAGCGCGCAGAGGCAGCGTCGTCGAGGTCAAGCACCCGCTCGTCCAGCACAAGCTCACGTACCTTCGCGACAAGAACACTCCGACCGTTCACTTCCGCAAGCTCGTCAACGAGATCACGCTGCTGCTGACCTACGAGGCGACGAAGGACCTGCCGACCGAGGACGTCGAGGTCGAGACGCCGCTCGAGGTGGGCGAATTCCCGCAAATCAGCGGCAAGAAGGTCGCCGTCTGCCCGATCCTGCGGGCCGGCGTGGGCATGCTCGACGGCGTGCTCTCGCTCATCTCGAGCGCACGCGTCGGCTTCATCGGCATGTACCGCGACGAAGAGACGCTCGAGCCGGTCGAGTACTACGCCAAGCTTCCAGCCGACGTCGCCGAACGCGACGTGATCCTGCTCGATCCGATGCTGGCGACAGGCAACTCGACCGCGGCTGCAATCAGAACTGTCAAGGACGCGGGTGCGACGTCCGTCCGGCTGATTGCGATTATCGCCGCGCCCGAAGGCATCGAGAGGATCACCCGCGACCATCCCGACGTGCAGATCGTCGTCGCCGCGATCGACCGCGGCCTCAACGAGCGCGGCTTCATCGTTCCCGGTCTCGGTGACGCGGGCGACCGGCTCTACGGCACGAAGTAGAGATGTTTCAGACCCTTGCCGATCACCTGCAGGTCATCTGGGGTGCGCTGCTCGCTGCGGCCATCGTCGTCCTGCTCACACCCGCGGTCGGCGGGATGGCCCGCCTGCTCGGCGCCGTCGACCGGCCGGAGGGCCGGCGTCTCAACCGCAGCACGGTGCCCCGCCTCGGGGGCCTCGCGCTCTTCTTCGGGATCTTCGTACCGGCGCTCGCGTTTCTCGACCTTTCCGGCGAGGCACGCGGGCTGCTGCTCGGCGCCGCCGTCGCGACGACCGTCGGCGCGATCGACGACTTTCGCGGGCTCCGTTGGTGGGAGAAGCTCGGCGGGCAGGTGGCGGCGGCCGCGATCCCCGTGGGCTTCGGGATCTGGGTGCACCGCTTCACGTTCCCCATCCTGGGCGTCCACACGCTGCCGGACTGGATCGGGATGCCGCTGTCCGTGCTCTGGATCGTGGCGATCATGAACATGGTCAACTTCCTCGACGGACTGGACGGGCTCGCGGCGGGCGTCTCCGCGATCTCGGCGTTCACATTCACGCTGATCGCTCTGTCGCTACCCCGCCCGGAGATCCAGGCGGCGATCCTCTCCGCGGTCGTGCTCGGGGCGGCACTCGGCTTCCTGCGTCACAACGTCTATCCGGCGCGGATCTTCATGGGCGACTCGGGCGCGATGCTGCTCGGTTTCGTGCTGGCCACGATCCCGCTCCAGGGGCTCCTGAAGACCGCCTCGATCGTCACGCTCTTCTTCCCGCTGCTCGTCCTCGCGGTGCCGATACTCGACACCTCGTTCGTCGTCGCCAGGCGGCTGAAATACCGGCAGCCTGTCTACGTCGCGGATCGGGAGCACCTCCATCACCGCTTCGTCAACATCGGCTTTTCGCAACGGCGGGCGGCGGGTTACATCTGGCTGTGGTGCGCGACGCTTTCCGCTACGGCCCTTGCGCTCCGGTTCATCCGTCCGCACCAGCACGGCGAGTGGTATCCGTGGCGGACGCTCGTCGTGTCACTCTTCGCGCTGGTTGCCCTGGCCGCTTCCGTGTACATGGTGTACCTGCTCGAGATCGTGAAGCTCGCGAACCCGATGATCAGACGCCGCGAAGAACAGGCACGCGGCGACAAGCGGAAGTCGGCCTAGTACAAAGTCTGCGGTTTTTGGCTGTTTCAAGCGGTCTCGCGTTGTTACAAACTTGGTATGCTCCGCCCAGATGGAGCCCAAGAACCGCCCTTCTGCTCAGTACGCCGAAGCTGGCGGTGTCCTGATCGGGGTGGTTTTCGCTTCTGTGGCCGTCGGCTTGCTGATCGGCTGGTTGGCAGGCTCGGCGGGAATTGGAATCCTGATCGGCGCGGTGATCGGGATCCCCCTCGCGACCTACACGGTCTACTGGCGCTATCGGGACGTCTTCTGATGATGCGTTTCGGCCTGCTCGCAACGCCCCGTCCGGAGCCGGGACATCTGCTGCCTGCGCTGGCGGGATCCCTCGTCATTCTCTTCGCGCTGCCGTTGTTCCTGATCCTCGACTGGAGCATGTCGGCATGGGCACTCGCTGCTCTCCTGTGGCTCGGCATCCACGCGCTCGACGTCATACTCCGGCGCGCGAGGAAGGACACGGGTAATCTCGCGGCCTCCGGAATGCAGGCGTTCGGGTTGCTCTTCAAGACGTTGGGACTTCTCGTGGTCCTCTTCGCGGTCGCGGCGTCGAACCCGCACCTCGCGCTGACTGCTGCGCTCGTCTACGCGCTCGCCTACACGTTGGAGCTCGGCCTCTCGATGGTCGCGTACTTCGGGAGCAGCCGGTGAGGTCACGCCTGCTTACGGTCGTGCTCTTCGCGCTCGCGTTTCCGCAAGCAGCCATGGCGCGCGGCACGTTCGATCCAACCAAGGAGTTCGAGCAGCACGAGTGGGTTCCCATCCACCTCGGTCCTCTGAATCTCTCGATCACGAAGGCCGTTGCCTACCTCATGCTCGGGACAGTCCTGACGATCCTGCTCGGGATCGTGGTCATGCGCGTTCGCCTCGGCGTGCAACCCGGGGTGCGGCAGACAATCGGCGAGCAGATCTATGAAGTCGCGCAGACGCAGATCGCCGAGCAGGGCCTGCCGTCGAAGGCAATCGCCCGTTGGTTCCCGTACGTCGCATCTCTCTTCCTCTTCATCTTCGTCGTCAACCTGCTGGGCTTCATCCCGCTGCCGCTGACGGGCGAGACCTGGCACGGAATCCCCGTCTGGGGCATCTACGCAGCGACGAGCTCCATCTCGGTCACGCTTGCGCTGGCGCTACTGACGTTCGTCTTCACACACGTCGAAGGGATCCGCTGGAACGGGCCGATCCGGTACTTCAAGAGCTGGATCCCGGAAGCTCCAAAGGTGTTGCTGGTGCTCATCGTCCCGCTCGAGGTCCTCGGTCAGTTCATGCGGCTGATCTCGTTGAGCGTCCGACTCTTTGCCAACATGCTCGCCGGACACATCTTGATCCTCACCTTCCTCGGGCTCATCTTCATCTTCCAGTCCTGGGTTCTCTTGTTCGTTCTCGTGCCGGCCACGCTGTTCTACGTCTTCGAGGTTGTCATCGTCGTCGGTATTCAGGCGTTCATCTTCGCCGCTCTGTCCGCCATCTACATCGGCTCGGCAATCGAGCCTCAGCATTGAGGCGTCGCTTGCGATGCCGACCAAAAGAGCTGTGCCGGCTTTGCCGAACAGCGGATAACAAGGAGGATTGACGTGAACACTCTGCTCGCAGCAACGTCGGGCGACGTGACGAAGGCCGGGAAGGCGATCGGCCTCGCCCTCGGTGTCGGTCTCGGCGCGCTCGGCGCCGGCATCGGCATCGGCAACATCTTCTCGTCGATGATTCAGTCCGTTGCGCGCCAGCCGGAGCTGCGAGGCGAGTTGACGGGAATCCAGTGGCTCGGCTTCGCGCTGACCGAGGCGGTCGTGTTCTACGGCCTCCTCGGCTCGATCCTCGCCTACGTACTGGTCTGATGCTCGTCGCCGCGAATCCGCTGATCGAGGTCCGTCTCGGACTGATGGTCTGGACCATCGTCTGCTTCGGGCTGACATTCCTCGTCCTCAAACGCTTCGCGTTTGGATACATCCAGAAGGCGATAGACGAGCGCCGCGAGCGCATTCGCCGTTCGCTCGAAGAGGCGGACAAGGCGCGCAGCGAGGCACGACGGCTACTCGAAGAGCATCGCGCTCTCATCGGCCAGGCGCGGGGCCAGGCCGAGCAGATCCTCGCGGAGGCGCGAAAGGTCGCGGAGTCGATGGCGCGTCGCGTCAAGGACGAGACCGAGGCCGACCGTCATCGTCGCCTCGAGGAGACGAAGCGGCAGATCGAGGCCGAGACGCACCGCGCGCTGCAGCAGATCCGCACGGAGGTGGCTGAGCTCACGCTCATCGCGACGGCGAAGGTGACCGGAAAGGTGCTCGACGACTCCGATCACAAGCGGCTGATCGAGGATGCGATTCGCGACCTCGACTTCTCGGCTCTCGAGCAGGAGACGGTCCGATAGCCGTCGTTCACCGCACGTACGCGCAGGCCTTGTTCGAGGCCGCGAAGGAGAAGGGCCAGCTGAACGAGGTGGCCGAGGAGTTCGGCGACTTCGCTGCCGCCGTGCGCGACGTCCCCGAGTTGCGCGCCGTTCTCCGCAATCCGGAGCTCGACTCCGAGACCAAGGCCGGCATCGTCGTCGAGGTCATCGGCGGGGCCAACGAGCTTCTGCGCAATTTCCTGCGGCTCGCCGCCGAGAAGGGCCGGATCGGCGAGATCGAGGAGATCAACCGAGAGCTCGATCGCCTGATGGCGGCTGAGGAGGGCCGGCTCGACGTCGAGCTGACCACCGCCTTCGAGCTCTCGGACTCGGAGGCGAGCGCGATTCTGAAGCAGATCCAGGAAGCGTCGGGCCGCAAGGTCGACGCGACGCGAAAAGTCGATCCGAAGCTGATCGGCGGCTTCGTCCTGCAGGCGGGGTCGATGCGCGTGGACGCGTCCGTGCGCGGCCGGATCGAACGTTTGCGCCGGGAGCTCGTCTCAACCTGATGATGAAGCCGGTCGCCTTCCTCGCCCTCCTCGTCACTACGCTGCTCCTCGCGGGCTGCGGCGCGAAGGGCAAGTCCGCGTCGCCGCCGACGACGGTGCCGAATGGCACCCCGGCGGCACAGACATCCGACCAGTGGGCCAGCCGCGTCGTCGACTGGTTCCTTCGGCCGCTGAGCGCGGATCTTCCGGTGATCGGGAGCTTCTCCAACGCGCAGGTGCTCTTCTACATCGAGACGGGGAACCAGCAAGCGCTCAGCACTATCAACACGCGCATGAACGATCTGCAGCGCTGCGCCGACCACCTCGTCCGCGTCGGCCCGCCTCCGGGCAACGTTCAGGCGCTGAGCGAGATCGACAACCACCTCCACCGGGCCTGCACGGCTTACGCCCAGGTGGGCGCGACCCTGCTGCGCGCGACCGAGCTGTTGCGCTCCGGCAAGAAGGACCAGATCGCCAAGGGCCAGAACGCCCTCCGAGGGCTCGGCACGACCACTCGGCTCGCTGCGGTCGAGTTGACCGCCGCAGTCAAACTCGCCCAGGCGCGCGGCGATTTTCGCCGGGCCGGCCTCAAGCCCTCCGTCTGACGATGAAAGGAAACCCGTGAAGCTTCGTCCCGAAGAGATCACCTCGATTCTCAAGGACCGAATCGAGCACTACGACGTCGAGACCGACCTCTCAGAGATGGGGACCGTCCTACAGGTGGGTGACGGCATCGCCCGCGCGTACGGCCTCGAGAATGCGGTCGCGCTGGAGATGCTCGAGTTCGAGCACGGTGTCACCGGCCTCGCCTTCAACCTCGAGGAGGACGACGTCGGCGCTGCGCTCTTCGGCGAGTGGCAGCACGTCAAGGAGGGCGAGCCCGTCAGGCGCTCGGGGAAGGTCGCCAGCGTCCCCGTCGGCGAGGCGCTCCTGGGCCGCGTCGTCGACCCGCTCGGGAACCCACTCGACGGCGGCGGGCCGATCGAGACGTCCGAGACGCGACTGCTCGAGTTCAAGGCTCCGGGCGTAGTCGCGCGCCAGCCGGTGAAGGAGCCGCTGCTCACCGGCATCAAGGCGATCGACGCGATGACGAATGTCGGACGCGGCCAGCGGGAGTTGATCATCGGCGACCGGCAGACCGGGAAGACGACGATCGGGCTCGACACGATCCTGAACCAGAAGGACACGGACGTGAAGTGCATCTATGTCGCGATCGGCCAGAAAGCCTCGACCGTCGCGCAGGTGTACGAGCTCTTCCGCGACCGCGGGGCGATGGAGTACACGACGATCGTGTCGGCGGCCGCGCAGGAGGCCGCCCCGATCAAGTGGATGGCGCCGTTCGCCGGCTGCGCGATGGGCGAGTACTTCCTCTACAACCGCGGCCATGCGCTCGTGATCTACGACGACCTGTCGAAGCACGCCGACGCGTACCGCCAGCTGTC
>CATPAS010000155.1 GCA_955652075.1 uncultured Gaiellaceae bacterium
CTGGCGACGCTCGAGGGTGACGGGGCACGCGCCGTTGAATCCGCAAGGGATGCGCTCGCGATCCTCGGAGACTTCAACGGTGGCGAGCTGGGTCAAGCCTGCTGGGCACTGGCCCGCGGACTGGCGCTCGAAGGTGAGGCGGACGCCGCCATCGAAACGTATCGTCGCGCAGTCGATCTTCTGACGGTGCACGGCCGGCGACACAACGCGGGGATGGCCTCCCTCGACTGGGCTTCGCTCCTGCAGGAGCAGGGGCGCGGAGACGAAGCGGAGCCGATCCTCCGCCGCGCGTACGATCTCGATGTGGACGCCGAGACCGCAGCACGCCCCCAGAGTTGACCCTCGAGCGGGTGGTTCGCCCCGCCGGCCCGTACACGCTCGCCCTCTGCATGAAGCACGCGAGCGATGCGACGCGGCACGTCCGCGACGGGACGCTGACGACGACGCTGCGCATCGGCGAGCGCGTCGAGGTCGCGACGGCCTCGCAGACGCTGAATGGACACATCGTGCTGCGCGCCGCGAGCGAGGAGGGACTGGAACGGTTGCGGTTCGTCCTGGCCATCGACGCCGACCACACCGAGTTCCTGCGCCGCTTCGCGCGCGATCCGCTCATCGGCGAGACGGCGTCGCGCTTCCAGGGGATGAGGCAGCTGCGGATCCCGACAGTTGCGCACACGCTCCTCCGTGCTATCTGCGGGCAACTGATCGAGGCGCGGCGAGCGCGACAGCTCGAGCGCATCATCGTGCGTGTCGCCGAGCCGCGGGTGGAAGGGACCGATCTCCATGCGCCGCCGACATGCAAGTCGCTCGCGCAGTTCGCGCCGGTGCGCCTGCGGCAGCTCGGGTTACACGCGAGTCGCGCGGCGTCGCTCGTCCGGATCTGCCGCTCGACCGATCTGGAGCGGCTGCACTCGCTGTCCACGGAGCAGGCTGCGACCTTCATCGAGCGGCAGAGGGGGCTCGGGCCTTGGTCGGCCGGCGTGGTCTGCCTCGAAGGGCTGGGTCGCCCCGAGCGTGGGTTGGTCGGGGACCTCGCGCTGGTGAAGCTGATGTCGCGACTACGCGGGCGCTGGGTGGAGGCGACCGAGACAGCCGAGCTGCTTGCGCCCTACGGCGAATGGGGCGGCCTGGCCGGCCTGTACCTCACGACGGGCTTCGCGCACGGGCTGATTCCGCTGCCGGAGGAGCGGGCCGTCCGTTTCCCGCGGCCGGCGCACGCGTGATCGAGCTCGTCCTCGGCGACATCACGGAGCAGGAGGTCGACGCGATCGTCAATGCCGCGAATCCCAGCCTGCTCGGCGGCGGCGGCGTGGACGGCGCGATCCACCGCGCGGGTGGGCCGTCGATCCTGGAGGAGTGCAGCCTGCTCGGCGGCTGCGACCCGGGCGACGTGAAGCCGACTTCGGGCGGCGCCCTGCCGGCAAAGCACGTACTCCATGCCGTCGGGCCGATCTGGCGCGGCGGCGGCGAAGGCGAGGCCGAGCTGCTCGCGTCATGCCATCGCCGCGCGCTCGAGCTCGCCGACGAGCTCGGCTGCCGGTCGGTCGCGTTCCCGGCAATCTCGACCGGAGCGTACGGCTATCCCGTCGAGCTCGCGGCACCGGTCGCGATCGCTGCGACCCGCGAAGCCCTCGCAGCGCACCCCGCGGTTGAAGTGGCGCGCTTCGTCTTCCGCGATGACCTGACCCTCGCCGCGTACCGCGCTCCTCTCTCCAAGTAACACAGTGTTACTTGGCGCGTTACGGACGGAGCCTTGGCACTCCGACGCCCGAGATGTGATCCAGGAAGGCCTCCGGTGGTCGCACACGGAACGCCACGTCGATCAGCACACTCGTCGTCGTGGGCTGCCCTCGTTGCAGCCTGCGTGACTGGTGGACGAGCTCTCGGACGCGCTGATAGCTCGGCCGCGGCAGTCCTAGACGCTCTGCCTCTTGGCCGACGCGCCGGTTGATCTCGGCAATCGAAACTCGCCGGTCGTCCAGCCGGACGACCGCCTCAACGAGCCGGGGCGAGAGGCGCGGCGCAAACTGCGTCACGACCCCACTCTCGCGAGCGCGGACGCACGCCTGCGTTACGAAAGCCACGTAACACTGTGTTACTTGGCCTGCTTAGACTGGGAGCGTGGCTGCCAACCGGAAGATCGCAATTCTCGGCGCCGGACGGATCGGCGAATCTCTGCTCGCGGGGCTGCTCAGCTCGGGCTGGCGGAAGCCGGGCGACATCGTGGTCACCGCGCGGCGTGAGGACCGCCTGAAGGAACTCACCGAACGCCACGGGGTCACGGCAACCCTGTCGAACCCCGAAGCAGTCGCCGGGGCCGGGCTCGTGGTGATCGCGGTCAAGCCCCAGGACTTCGACGTGCTGCTCGGGGAGATCGGCGGACTACTCACGGACGAGCAGACGGTTCTCTCGGTCGCCGCGGCGATACCGACTGCGCAGATCGAGGCACGGGTGGCGCCCGGAGTTCCCGTCGTGCGCGCGATGCCGAATGCACCCGCGCTCGTCCACGAGGGGATCGCCGGAGTCTGCGCCGGAGCGCACGCGACTGACGAGCACCTCGACCTCGCCGAGGACGTGCTCGCGCATCTCGGCAGGGTCGTGCGCGTGCCGGAGCGCTACATGGATGCCGTCACGGCCGTGTCCGGCTCAGGGCCCGCCTACTTCGCGCTGCTCGCGGAAGCGATGATCGACGCGGGAATCCTGCTCGGCCTCGGACGTGAGACGTCGACGCAACTCGTGGTCCAAACGATGCTTGGGACTGCCAAGCTCCTGCGCGACGAGGAGATGCACCCGGTCGAGCTGCGCGAAGCCGTGACGTCGCCCGGCGGCACCACGATCCACGCGATTCGCGAGCTGGAGCAAGCCGGGGTGCGCGCTGCGTTCCTCAACGCGATACAGGCCGCGATGGAAAGGTCGAAACAGCTCGCAGCCGGCGATTCGTGAGCGGCGACGTCGAGCTCGTCATCGTCGAGGATGCGAGCGAAGTTGCAGCAGCGGTCGCCGAACGGCTGGCGCGCGCGGCACGTGAAGGCGGACACATCGCGCTCACTGGCGGCAAGACGCCCGAGCCGGCATACGAGGAAGCGGCGAAGCGCGAGCCCGACTGGAGCAGGTCGGAGATCTGGTGGAGCGACGAACGCTGCGTACCGCCCGACGACGACCTCTCGAACTTCGCGCTCGCGAAATGCACGCTGCTCGACCGGCTCGAGCGCGGGCCGCGCGCCGTCCACCGCATCAAAGGCGAGCTCGGAAAGGAACAGGCCGCCGCGGACTACGAGCGAGAGCTCGACGACACCGTCTTCGACCTCGAGCTCCTCGGGATCGGCAAGGACGGTCACGTCGCATCCCTGTTTCCGAATGCACCGACGCTGCGGCAACGCCGGCGGGTGCTGCCGGCCGAGCCCGGGCTGGAGCCCTTCGTCGATCGCGTCACCCTGAGCATCCCCGCCCTGAACAGTGCGCGAGCGATCGTCTTCGCAGTCTCCGGCGCCGAGAAGGCCGAGGCCGCACGCCGGGCTTTTGCCTCGGAGCCAGGCCCCGAAACCCCGGCGAGCCTCGTCCGTGCCCCCAGCGGCAGAACCACTGCAATCCTCGATCGCGCTGCAGCAGCCAAGCTTCGAGCTTGACAGGCCCGCTTCAATATGTAGAAGTGCCCCCGGAAGACAAAAGGGGCGGCCTGTTCTTTGCAAGAGACGCTGGTACTCGACAAGCCTGAGCAACTAAAGGCGCTCGGCCACCCGCTGCGGGTGCGCGTGCTGGAGATGCTCGGCCAGGAAGGCGACTGGCAGCTCACGAACCGCGAGCTCGCCCAGGGGCTCGGAGTCGATCCCGGTCACCTGCACTTCCATGTACGCATGCTGCTCAAGGCGGGCTTGATCGAGCTCGCCGATGCGAACGGACGCGGACGAGAGAAGCCGTACCGCGCCGTGGCGAAGATCTTCCGAGTCGCGCCCGAACTGCTCGCGGCCGGTGGCGCGAGCGACATCCAGGCGGCGATGCTCGACCAGGTGCAGCGTGCGCACGCCCTCTATTCGGCAGACGGCACGTTTCGGAGCGCGCAGCTCGAGGTGAAGCTGAGCATCGAACGCGCGCTCGAGCTGGTCTCGACGTTCCTGGAAGCTACACGCGATCTCGAGGACGAGGGCGCGAACAAGATCGTGCTGACGATGTTCGCGCACCCACCGGCGCAGCAGGACTAGGGCAGAAGCGCGGAGCTCAGCTCGGCAGCCATGCCACGGCGCGCCGCAAGCGCCTGCAACACCATCACCGTGTCGGCGACAGGGAGATCCTCGAGATAGTCCTCGCGAATCTCGAAGGATTCGAGCACGGCCTCGACCGCCTCGATGTACCCGAGCGGGTCACGCGCTGCGATGTACGCGAGCGCAGCTCCGACCGGTGCAGGAAAGCCGTCGTGCGCGCGCAATCCGTCCGCGAGCACTCGCGCCTCGTCGTCGCGACCGAGTACGAGC
>CATPAS010000156.1 GCA_955652075.1 uncultured Gaiellaceae bacterium
GCCGTAGTCGCAGTTACACGCGATGACGACCGTTCCCTTGAGCTCCCAGTCCATCAATCCTCCCTCATGATCCGATCGCGTACGCCACCCCGCCGACGACAGCGAGCACGCCGAGCACCCGCGCCACGCCGATACCCCGGGACAAAGCCTTTTCGACGAAGACGATGAGCGCAATCACCGCGGCTCCGGCCAGTGACATCGCCGCTGCACCGATCAAGACTGCCATCAACCCCCAGCAGCAGCCGACACAGTAGAGACCGTGGTCGAGGCCAAGCCGTACGGCGCCGCGACGACCACGCCGCCAACGCCGCATGATGAAGTCGAACGGCGTCTGGCAACGCCGCAAACAGGCCGCCTTGAGCGGCGTGAGCTGGTATGCCCCTGCCAGCGCGACGATTCCACCGACAGCCTGCCGGCCCAGCATCCCGACATCGATGACACGCACGACGGCCAACGCCGCGATGCCGGTGGCGGCCCAGACGAACAGATAGCCGGTCGTGAGAGCGACCGTTGCAGCAGGGTCACGAGATGAGCGGTGATACACGATCGCGAGTGGAGCGACCGAGGGCAGCATCATGGCCGCCATCATCACCGTCCAGCCGACGAGGAACGGTGTGGCGCTCATGCGCATCTCGTGGCCGCCGGCGAGAAGCAACGCCCACGCACCAGCCGCGAAGACTGCGAGTGCGAGCCCGACTCCAAAGCCGCCATCATTCGCAACGCGAACTCGGGCCATCACCTGTCCGGCTAGTCCTCGCCTTCCCAGTAGTCGAGCTCCATGCGCGCATCCTATGACCGTCATCGAGTCTCAGAGACCGATGCTCTCCGGCGGGGGCAACGGGCTCTGCGGCAGTCCCGGACGCGGGTCGCCGGCGTTGTAGTCGCTCGGCGCCACGTCGTTCGGGCCGCCGGGATAGAACAAAGACGCGAGCACCTGGATGTGCCGGCGCCCGACGCCGAGCTCGAACTGGCCGCCGCCGTACATCTGGATCCCGGTTGCGGCGCAGTCCTCGATGCACTCGAGCAGCCGCTCGGTCGTCCCGAAGCGCGACGGCTTGATGTTGAGCCAGCCGGGCTGCACCGGAAGCGCGCGCACGTCCGCCGCCGAGTGGATCGGCGCGTCGAAGCTCATCCTGCCCTCGTGCCCTCGCAGCACCGCCCCGCAGTCGCCGTCGACGGACGCGTCCTCCAACACAGCATCGGGAAAGAGCTCGACCGCGGCGCGATACAACGCAGGATCGGGCACTACGTCGACCGGCGTGCCCGTGTAGTAGGCCTTGAAGTCGAGGACACGCACGCGATTGGTCGCAGCAAGGCGTTCCATGAACGGCCTGTCCCAGTCTTTCTCCGGATCGAGCTTCAGCTCGAGCTCCGGGTTGTGCTGCAACCATGCGAACGCGTCGCCGCGGGTCGAGACGACGAACCGCACCGGGCCATACTCACGTTCCACTGCGGCGCCGAGCGAAAGGTCGTTCTGGCGCAGCGCGAGGTCGAGCGCGGCGCTCTCGAACGCCCACCGCCGGTAGTCCGCGGACGCCCCCATCTTCGGCTCCCCCTCGAACAGCCGCAGGCCGTCGAGCTCCGCGGAGAGCTCTCCGAGCGTCGTGCGCCCGGGAGCGGCGAGGTCCGGGAACCAGTCGTGATCCTCGGCCGTGTACGTCACATCCTCTCCGCGGCCGTGCTCACCCTCACCACCAAGCACCACCGTCGTCGTGACGCGCGTGAACTGCGTCGAGACGTCGACGGACTTCCGTTCTGTGGCGACGTCCTCGACGTTCAGCTCGAGGCCGCGAAGCTTGTCCCAGAGCGCCATCAGCCGGGGCTCGGTTGGGGCTGACCCGACTGCTCGATGCGCATGAGGCGATACACGATTGGGATCGCGGCGAGAATCGGGATCCCGCACACCGGCCAGAGAACCTGATAGCCGTCCGTCGCATGCAGATAGGGCCGCGCGAGGTCGATCGCCGCCCCCGCCACCGGCGCACCGAGCAAAAGGCCGAGCCCCTTCGTGGTCGTCGCGAGCCCGGAGACCGCGCCGCGGTGGTGCTCCGGCATCAGCTTGAAGAGCAGCCCCCACGCGAGCGTCATCACAAGACCGCCTGCGACCGCTGTCGGGACGATGAACGCGAAGTACCAGTTGTGCCACTTCGTCGCCAGTCCGGCGAACAGGAAACCGCCGCCGTAGAGGAAGGACGACCAGAAGATCACACGGGCGATGCCGAAGCGGTCACCGAGCCGGCTCGCAAGCAACGCGGCGACGATGTAGCCGGTCGCCACTGCGCCGAGCAGCGCGGAAGAGATCGCCTTCGTCTCGTGGAGGCCGTCGAGCACGTACAGGACCACGAACGTACGGGCGGCGGCGAACGTGCCTTCCCAGGCAGCGTTCGCGACCAGGAAGCGCCGCACCTCGCCCTCCTCCCGCAGGATGCGCCAGCTCCGCTTGAAGTACGCGCTCACGCCCTCGAAGACCCGCCCGTGGCCCCCGTCCTCGCGGACGAAGACGATCGGGATCGCACAGGCCCCCGTCGTCACGAAGGCTGCAAGGACGAACGGCGCGGCGTGCCAGGCCTTGAGGAGGAATCCGCCGCCCACGAGAGCGGTGCCGAGGGCGATCCCGCGCAGCACGTGCTGGATCCCCTGCGCCCGCCCGTACGTCGAGGGCGGGAGGATGTCCGGATAGAGGCCGCGGTACGGCGGCTCGTACACGTAGTACGCGAAGAAGAACGCCAGCACGATCAGCGTCGTCGTCCACAGGTTGGGCATGAACGGCATCAGCAGGAGACAGAAGCCCATGGGCCCGAGCGCAGCGAGCATGAACGGACGCCTGCGCCCGAGCGGCGTGTGGAACGTGTCGCTCCACGGGCCTATGACCGGCGAGAGCAGGAGCGCGAACACGCCCTCGGCGCCGAGGACGAGGCCGATCAGCGTTCCCGATCCCGTGAAACGATGCAGCAGCGGCGGCAGATACGCCGCAGTCGTCGTGATCGAGAACGCGAGCCCGAAGGCTCCGGATCCGAGGATCCAGAAGAGGCTGCGCCTGACGGACTGCGAACCCGCCGCAGCTTCGGCCGTCAGTTGGGTCACTAGACCTTGGCTGTCTCGCGATCGGCGGCCAGGCCGCCGCAGATGACCTCGACCACCGTCTCCTCGGCGCGAGCGATCGCCTCGACGCCGTCCTCGAGCTGGCCGAGCACCCAGCCGGTGAGGATCTCTTCGAGCGCGCCGTAGAAGACGTAGCTGGCCATGCGCGGGTCGAGGTCGGAGCGGAACTCACCCTCTTCCTGTCCGCGCGCGATGATCCGTTCGATCCCCGCGAATGCCGCTTCGATCTCGTCGATGCGCTGTTGCAGGTGAGAGCTGCGCGTCACCTCGCGCACGAGCACGCGCACGAGGTCGGGATCCCGCCGCCACGCACGGAGGAGGATCTTCGCGATACCGGCCAGCCGGTCGCGGGCGCTCTCGTCGCTCTCCTCGACAGAGCGGACTGCATCGAGCACGTCGCGCCACGTCTCGCGGAAGATCGTCTCGAGCAGCTCCTCCTTGGAGCGGAAGTAGTGGTACAGCAAGCCATGCGCGACGCCGGCCTCTTCCGCGATGTCACCGACGCGCGACGTGTGATAGCCCTTCTGGGCGAAAACGTGAACGGCCGCGTCGAGAATGAGCCGACGCTTGTCCTCCTGGCCTGTTGAACGGTCAGTCAACGGTCGGAGTGTAGTGCTAGTTTCGACGTCGTGGTGCTATGCGGCCTTTTGGTGGTCGACTTCACGCGCTACCTGCCCGGCCCCTTCGCCAGCCGCGAGCTCCTGCGGCTCGGCGCGCGGGTTGTGCGGGTCGAGACGCCCGACGGCGATCCCCTCCGTTCGGTCGCTCCCGGTTGGGACGCCGCACTCAATGCGGGCAAAGAATCCGTGGTCTGGGATCTCGAGCGGGATCCAGGGCTCGGGCCGGCCCTCGCTGCGCGCGCGGATGTGGTGCTGGAGGGCTTTCGTCCCGGCGTGGCCGAGCGACTCGGGATCGGCCGCTCCGCTCTGCCCGAGTCCGTCGTGTACTGCTCGATCACGGGGTTCGGTGCAGAGGACGCGCGCGCCGGTCACGATCTCAACTACCTCGGCTGGGCGGGGCTGCTCGCGGACACCGCCC
>CATPAS010000157.1 GCA_955652075.1 uncultured Gaiellaceae bacterium
CGGCGCGGTCGTGCCGGGCGTCCCAGAGCCCGAACCTTTCGAGCAGCATGCCGATTCGTTCGCGCCGCTCCGCGACTCGGTACAGCCTTCCGTAGAGGTCGAGGTTCTCGAAGGCGCTCAGCTCGCGGTAGACGAGCGGCTCGTGCGCGAGGTATCCGATGCGTCCGCGCTCGAGCGTGACTTCGAGCTCGCCGGCCGTTGGGATCGCGAGCCCGGCGCAAAGCCGAAGAAGCGTTGTCTTCCCGGATCCATTCGGTCCCGTCACGAGCAAGAATCCGTCGCGCGCAATGTCGAACCCGACGCCGCGCAGAACGCGCTTGTCGCCGTAGCGCTTCTCCACCGCCCGGGCCCGAATCACCATGCCACTGTAGTCGTGCCGACTCGAGCCAGTAGCACCGCCCGCGTCCCTTCCAGACAAGGGCCAGCTTCACACGTTGGGGACTGTCCCGGACATGGATGCCCGTGACATGGCCGAGGGCGGTTCGTCCGGACATGGACCTCGTGCCGAAAGTGTGACTCTTCGTCCACAGACGGCTCCCACGGACCTGGACACCCGTAACTCGCCTCATAGGTTGAGCCGATGCCGAGGATTCCTCGATCCGCCTTCCCGGACGGGCTCTTCCATGTTGCGACGCGCGGGGTTGCGAAGATGGCTATCTACCGGGACGCCAACGACCGGCGTAACTTCCTCAGCCTCCTGGCATTCGCGGTCGACCGGTGCGAGTGGACGTGTCACGCCTTCTGCCTGATGACGAACCACTACCACCTGGTGCTCGATACGACCCGCCAGAACCTGTCCGACGGCATGCAGATCCTGAACGGGGACTACGCCCAGGAATTCAACGCCAAGTACGCACGCTGGGGACACGTTTTCGGTGACCGCTTCTGGAGCAGGCCGCTCGGCGAAGACGAGCTCGAACGCGCCTGCCTTTACGTGCTGGAGAACCCCGTACGCGCCGGTCTCTGCAAAGAGGTCGAGGACTGGCCCTGGAGCGCTTGCCGCTTCGAGCTCGGTTAGAGCGCGGCTTCGGCCAGCACGAACGCGAAGAACACGACGCTGATTACGCCGTTCACCGGGAAGAACGCTGCATCGAGACGACGGAGATCGCCGGGCGTCACGAGCGAGTGCTCGTACGCAAGCAACCCCGCCACCGCCGCGACGCCCAGCCAGTACAGCCAGCCCAGGTGCAGACCGAGTCCCACCGCCGCGAGGAGCGCGACCGTCAAGCCATGCAGCAAGCGCGCGCCCCAGAACGCGCCCTCTACGCCGAAACGCACCGCCACGGAGTGCAGGCCCTGTTCGACGTCGAATTCCCGATCGAACAACGAATAGAACACGTCGAAGCCCGCGATCCAGACCGCTACCGCCGCGCCGAGCGCCCACGCCTCCCACGGCAGCCGACCGGTGATCGCAACCCACGCGCCGACGGGTGCAAGCCCGTCCACCATCCCGAGCCAGATATGGCTCAGCCACGTGAAGCGCTTCAGGTACGGGTAGATGACGAAGCCGATGAGCGGGATCGGCCATAGCCAGCGCACGATCGGAGCGAGCTGGAAGCACGACACGAGGTAGAGCGCAAGCGCGAGAGCGCAGAACGCCACGACCTGCGCGGTCGAAAGCCGGCCGGCCGGCAGCTCGCGATCGGCCGTGCGCGGATTGCGAGCGTCGATCTTCGCGTCGATCACGCGGTTCAACCCCATCGCGAGCGAGCGAGCGCCGAGCATCGCGAACGTGATCCAGACGAGATCGTGGGCCGACGGAACGCGACGCACGCAGAGCAACGCGCCGATGTAGGCGAACGGCAGCGCGAAGACCGTGTGCTCGATCTTCACGAGCGAGGCGAACCGACGGGGAAGAGCGGCCGCCGCCGTCATGTCTGAAGGTGCTCGGAGCGGCCACCGGCGATGAGCTCGACGGCGTGCGGCAACGCCGGCTTGATCAGCTCGAAGCCGTCGCGACAGCCGCCGGGCGATCCCGGAAGATTCACGATCAGAGTCTGCCCACGTATGCCCGCAAGGCCACGGCCCAGGAGCCCGTGCGGCGTCTGCCGAATCGCGTCTGCACGGAGGGCTTCGGCGATCCCGGGCACCTTGCGGTCGATCACCGACTCGGTCGCCTCCGGCGTGAAGTCGCGAGGCGACACCCCCGTGCCGCCGGTGGTCAGGATCAGCCGCGCGTTCGTACACAGCGCGCGCAACGCCGCCGCGATCTGCGGCCGCTCGTCGGGCACGACCCGGTGCTCGACCTCGTACTTCTCGCCCTCGAGGAGCTCGACAAGCAGCGCGCCGCTCTCGTCCTCGCGCTCCCCGGCCGCAACGCCGTCGGAGATCGTGAGGACCGCCGCCCTCATTCGGGCTCTTTCGTCTTCTCGACCAGCCTCACATCCGTCACCGACATCGCCTTGTCGATCGCCTTCGCCATGTCGTACACCGTCAACGCCGCAACGGAGACCGCCGTCAGAGCCTCCATCTCGACGCCGGTCTGCGCGGTCGTCTCGGCGACGGCGGTGATCTCGACGCCCCCAACGCCCACTTCGAGCGAGACCTCCACGTGGGACAAGGGAAGTGGATGGCACAGGGGGATCAGCTCGCTCGTCCGCTTCGCGGCCATGATTCCCGCCACCTGCGCGGTTGCCAGCGCATCGCCTTTCGGCAGCTCCCGCAGTCGCCGCGCCGTCTCCTCCGCCATCCGCACGGTGGCGCGCGCAACTGCACGGCGCCGCGAGAGCGGCTTGCCGCCGACGTCGACCATGCGAACGTCGCCCGCCTCGGTGACGTGACTCAACTCGCCCATGCCTTGTTCCAGCCTAACGGCGAGCGGGCGCAGCAACGCGGTCGAGCGCGGCCAGCAGCGTGTCCGTCCAGCGGTTCAAATCGTGCTCGCGCACATGAGCCCGAATGGCCTCGAGCCGTGCACGCCGGTCGCCGGCGTCCATCGACAGGGCGACTTCGATCGCATCGGCCTGACCCTTGACGTCGAATGGATTGACGGTCAGGGCCCACTCGCCCAGCTCTGCGTGCGCGCCGGCGTTTTCAGATAAGACAACGACACCGTCACGCTCGTTGACGAGCGGCGCCTCCTTGGCGACGAGATTCATGCCATCGAAAATGGCGTTCACCAGCAGGACGTCGAATTGCTTGTATGCCGCGACCGACTTCGCGAAGTCGTCGGCGATCTCCAGGTCGATCGGCCGCCAGCCGCTCTGCTGGAAGCGATCGTTGACGCGACGCGCCTCGCGCTGGATCGCGCCGAGGTACTCGGCGTACTCGGGGATGTCCTGTCGTGAAGGGTCGAGCAGCGCAAGCATTCCCACCAGCCGATGCATCTCCGGATGCGCCTCGAGGTACAGCTCGAACGCGCGAAACCCCCGCACGATGTTCTTCGACGGGTCGGTCCGATCGACGCGCACGACGAGCTTCTCCGGACGGTCGGCGAGAATCTCCCGCTCGGCCCTCAGCACCGCGTCGCTCTGCGCGAGCTCGACGAATTCCGCGGCGTCGACGGAGATCGGAGCGGTCACGGTCCTCGCGGTGGCGTCTTCGCCGAGCAGTTCGCGCACGCTGTAGATGAAGTTCCTGCGCCAGCGCTCCGTGTGGAAGCCGACCACGTCGTTGGCCATCAGCCCGTCGTGGATCGCGGACCGCGCGCCCTTCGGAAGAATGCGCCAGTAGTCAGGCTGGGGCCAGGGGATGTGCACGAAGTGCACGAGCGCGGCGTCCGGCCGGCGCTCGCGCACCATGCGCGGCGCGAGGTAGAGATGGTAGTCGTGGAAGAACACAGCAGCGTCGGGCGTGCGCTCGAGCGCCGCGTCAACCGCCGCCGCAAAGCTCGCATTGACCGAGACATAGCCTTCGGACCACGCCCGGTGAAATGCAGCGTCGACCTTCGGTGCGTACGGCAACTCCCAGAGGGAGTGCTGGACGAACCACAGCATCGGATTGGCGACGACGTTGTAGTACCAGTCGTACGCCTGCCGGTCGTGCGCGACAAGCTGCAGCTTGTAGGGCGAACCGTCGCCGGCGGTTTCGTCGAGTGTCTGACCGGCAACTGCCCGATCCTCCTCGGTGATCGCGCTCGCGATCCACGTCACCTCGTGGTACTGCACGAGGCTCCGCAACGCCGTGACGAGCCCGCCGCCGCCGCGCTTCGCGGTGCGTGATCCGTCGGGCCCTCGCCCGTACGACACGGGGCCCCTGTTCGAGACGACGATCAGCTTGCGGCGCACGAGAAGCTCAGACGGCGGCGACGACAGGGAGCTCGGCGCCGGACGTGTCGTTTCCGAGCAGCCGGTTCATGAGCACGAGCCAGTCGCGCAGTAGCCGCGGCGTCAGGAAGTGACGCCGTACATATTCCTTCCCGCGCAGCGCGCGTTGCCGCGCCTCCTGCGGGTTGTGCAGGATCTCGATGCACGCCTCGGCGCACTCCGTCGCGGAGTCGACGAGCCACCCGGTCTCGCCGTCCTGAATCTGCGCGACGA
>CATPAS010000158.1 GCA_955652075.1 uncultured Gaiellaceae bacterium
CGTTGCAGCATCGTTCCGCGCCGTGCGGTCGGCGCCCATCGGACACCGGGAGGCGGCGATGAGTGATCGTTTGGCCTGGCTGGAGCAGTGGTGCCCGGCATGCGGCGCGGCGCCCGGCGCAAGGTGCCAAGTCTGGCGTTGGGGACGCCGTCAACGTCGCCGCTCGGCTCGAGCAGGCGGCGGCTCCGGGTGAGATCCTACTCGGCGGGCAAACCCTGGAGCTGGCGGCCGAAGTAGTCGAAGTGGAGCCGGTCGAGCCGCTTTCGCTCAAAGGGAAGGCGGACGCGGTTGCTGCGTACCGTCTGGTGCGCGTCGTCGATAGCTCAGCGCCAGAAGGAAGTAGCGATGTGCCGCTCGTTGGACGGCGCGACGAGCTCGCGCGCATACGGGGTGCCTTTGACGAGGCCGTCTCGGTACGTCGATGCGGGCTCGTAACGGTGCTCGGCCCGCCGGGCATTGGGAAGTCGCGCCTCCGTCGCGAGCTCGCGGCGGATCTGAGTGGCGAAGCAAACGTGCTGAGCGGCCGTTGCCTGCCCTACGGCGAAGGAATCACCTACTGGCCGCTGCGTGAGATCTTCACGGCCGCTGGGAGGGAGGGCGACCTCGACGCGGCGCTTGGGCAAGGAGCGCCCGAAGAGATCTTCTGGGCGGTTCGCAAGGCGCTCGAAAGTCGCGCGCGCGAGCAGCCGCTCGTACTCGTCCTCGAAGATATTCACTGGGCCGAGCCGACACTCCTCGACCTGATCGAGCATCTCGCTAACTGGACGCGGGACGCGCCTCTTCTGCTCTTCTGCCTTGCGCGGCCGGAGCTGCTCGACGAGCGTCCGGGTTGGGGCGGGCTGGTGATTGCGCTCGATCCGCTTTCCGAGGCTGAGTCCGATCAGTTGATCGAGGAGCTTCTCGGCGATTCGAGGCTCGAGCAGGACACCCGTGCTCGGATCCGCGCAGCGGCCGAAGGGAATCCGCTGTTCGTCGAGCAGCTGCTCGCGATGCTCGCTGAGGGCGGGTCCCCGGAGGACGTGCCACCGACGATCCAAGTGCTTCTCGCCGCTCGTCTCGACGCGCTGCCCGATGAGGAGCGCGACCTGCTCGAGCGCGCGTCGGTCATCGGGCTCGAGTTCGAATGGGAGGCCCTCGGCGAGCTGGCTCCCGACCGGCGGCGACCTCCCGGTTCGCAGCTCGCGGCGCTCGTCCGCAAGGAGCTCATCCGCCCGCACGAGGCGATCCAGGACACCTTCTACTTCCGGCACATGCTGATCCGGGACGCGGCCTACGAGCGCATTCCGAAGGAGGTTCGGTCCGAGTTGCACGAGGGAGTCGCTGGCTGGCTCGACGGCAGGGGGCAGGAGTTCGACGAGATCGTCGGCTACCACCTCGAACAGGCGTACCGGTCGATCGCGGAGCTCGGGCCGGCCGGGGACCGGGCACGGGCGGTCGCCGAACGGGCCGCTGAACATCTTGCCGCTTCAGGCTTGCGGGCGAACGGCCGCGGCGACACGGGGGCGGCCGCCAACCTGCTCGAGCGTGCCTCTTCCCTGCTTCCCGCGCACGACGGGCTGCGCCTGAGCCTCATGACCCCTTTCGCTCAGGCCCTCAGGGACGTTGGCAAGCTGGAACTGGCGGATTCGGTGCTTTCCGAGGCGGTCGACCACGCGAGTGCCGCCGGCGAGCGCGCGGTGGCAGCCGCCGCAGCCGTCGCGTTGATCGACCTTCGCTTTCACAGGCCGAACCAGACGGGTGTACGACGAGAAGACGTCCTGCGCGAGCTGGCGGCAGCAGTCCGGGTCTTTGAGGAGCTTGACGACGAGGCGGGGCTTGCTCGAGCGCTCTGTCTCGGCGGAAAGCTCCACTTCTGGGCGGGCGCCGCCGCCGCAGCGATCAAGGATTTCGAGCGGTCCGCGCGGCACGCACACGATGCCGGCGACACGGCACAGGAGGCCGAGAGCCTCCACTACGTCCTAACAGCATCTCTCCGTGGCGCGACGCCGGTCGACGCAGTTCTCCGGCGCGTCGAGGAGGTCGGCCCGCAACTGGATCTGAACCGGAGGTTCGGAGTTGACGTCCTTCTGACGCTTGGCCATCTCGAGGCGATGCAGGGACGCTTCGACGCTGCGCGCACCGCGATCTCGAAGGCAAGGGCAGCGGCGGAGAGTCTCGGCGTGGTGCTGCTCGCCTCCCATTTGGGCAGCTCGGCCGGGAGTGTCGAGCTGCTCGCAGGCGATCCGGTCGCCGCAGAGCAGCATCTGCGCCCGGCCTGTGAGGAGCTCGCGGAAGTTGGCGAACTGGGTTTCCTTGCGAGCACTGCGCCCCTCCTCGCGGAAGCTCTCTTCCTCCAGGGACGCCATCTGGATGGATTGCGCCTGACTGAGCGATGGGATGCGACGCGGTTGACGGTGCCTGAGGACGTCGACGCGCAAGCAAACTGGCGGCGTGTGCGGGCGATGCTGCAGGCCAATCGGGGCGACGTAGTGGCGGCCGAGCATCTTGCCCGTGAGGCGACAGCGATGGTCGCACCCACTGAATACCTCGATCTGCACGCGCAGACGCTCGCCGCTCTGGGCGAGGTTCTGCGCCTCGCAGGGCGAACAGAGGAGTCCGTGGCAGCCGTCCAAGAAGCGATTCGACTTTTCGAAGCGAAAGGGAACGTGGCCGCCGCCGGGCACCTGTCCGGCACCTCGGTCTCCGTGCCGAAGTGAGCCGTGCCGAGGAAGGGGAGGAAGGGAGTCGAATGACGCGCGTTCTGCCACTCTCTTGGGCGCTTGTGCTGTTTCTCGTCACTGCCTGTGGGTCGACGAAAACGGTTACGAAGACCGTCACCGTGTCCGGCACCGCGAAGAGCGGTGTCGGCACGCCCCGCGAGGTCGTCGAGTACGGCTACGTCAAGTCGCTCAAGCGCAAGGGCGGCAGCTTCGAGCTGCGCTTCGATCCAGCGTGGCTGCTCACGGGAAGGACGGCGAACCAGGCGGCCCTGGAGGACACGGGATCGAGTGACGTTCCGAACGACAACTACGTGGTGAACGAGAGTGCGCGCGCATATACCTACATCGTCCCGCCGAACGCGCACGTCCGGGTCCTCACGGAGGGCGCCAACCTCAACGGCACGCCGATCACGGTCGCGCAGCTGGCGCAGCTCGCCAACGGCTACAACCCGTTTCCGAAACCGCTCTTCGAGCCGATCTCGACGGGCTTCTGGATCCGCATCAGGATCGATACGGTCCGGTCACTCGATCAGCAGTATCACCCCTAGCCAATGGAAAAGATCGTCGTCGGCATCGATGGATCGGAAGCGTCCAAGGACGCTCTTCGTTGGGCGGTCGAGGACGCGCAGGCCCGCGGCGCTGAAGTGGTCGCGCTGCACGCCTACGAGGTCCCGGTACCGGCACCCGATGCGATACCCGCTGCGCCGGTCGACCTGCCCGCGCTCGTCGTCGAGACTCACGCGCGGGCTCTGCAGCTCGTCACGGATCTCGTCGACGACGTCGTGGGCAACGCTGCGACCGTGGACGTTGTCCCGCTCGCCGTTGAGGACGCGCCTGCGAGGGCGCTGCTCGACGCCGCCCGTGACGCGGACTTGCTCGTGGTTGGCTCCCACGGCCTCGGAGTGAGCGGTTTGTTCCTCGGTTCGGTCAGCCTCGAGTGCGCGCACCATGCTGCGTGCCCCGTTCTGATCTACCGGGGCTCACCCTCGGCGTGAGACCGATCACGGGACACGTCGTTTCCTACGACGCGCCGTCGACGGAGGACATCGCACGCCGGACGGGTTTGCCCGTCGACGAGATCATTCGCTTCGACGGTAACACGTCGCCGCATCTCTTGCCCTCGACGCGCGCCGAAGCACTTGCCGAAGAGCTCGCGCGCATCCACAGCTATCCGCACGGCGGCTATCCGCGGCTCGAGGAAGCGATCGCGCGCTACGCCGGGGTCTCGCCCGAGAACGTGTAGGTGCGGACGACCTGATCCTGCTCGTCACGCGCGCCTTCGCCGGCCCGGGGGATCGAGTGGCGATCGCCAACGACCCGACGTATCCGATGTTCCAGATCGCGGTGTGGGTCGCACGCGCGGAGATCGGCAACGACGATCCTGCCCTGCCGACCGCGCGGCCGCTCCTCGTCGACGAGGCGTACTTCGAGTACGCCGGCCAGACGGCAGCCGGGCTCATCGACGACGACGTGATCGTGATCCGGACGTTCTCGAAGGTCTTCGGCCTCGCGGGCGCGCGGGTGGGCTACGCGCTTGCAGGCCGTGACGTCGCCGCCGAGTTGAACCAGCGCCAGCATCCGGCGCCCCTCTCGACGCTCTCCGCCGCTCTCGCCGTCGCGGCGCTCCAGTCGCCGCCCGACGTCCGGCCGGTCCTCGAGGAGCGCGAGCGCGTCGCAGAGCGGCTGCGCGGTCTCGGCTACGAGCCGCTGCCCTCGCACGCGAACTTCCTCTATGTGCCTGTCGACGAGCCGCGAGGGCTCGCCGACCAACTGGTGAACCAGGGGCTTGCGGTGCGACCTGTTCGCGGTGGGATTCGGATCACGATCCGCAACGAGCAGGACGACGAGCGCCTGCTCGCCGCGCTTCAGTAGATCGCTTCGCCGCTCTCTGGATCGAACGGGGGAGCGGTTGCTCCCCCCGTTCTCCGTTCGCTCCGATTAGCCTAACCGGGTCATGGCCTCCAACCCGTACCGCTGGCGGATCCTCGCCGTCGTCGCGACGGCGTTCTTCATGACGATCCTCGACGTGTCGATCGTGAACGTCGCGCTGCCTTCGATCGCGCGCTCGCTCCACTTCTCGCGCGAGAACCTGCAGTGGGTGATCACTGCGTACTCGATCGCCTTCGGCGGCTTCCTGCTCCTGGCCGGCCGCGCCGCTGACCTGCTCGGCCGGCGGCGGGTGTTCATGGTCGGCGTGGTGCTCTTCACGCTCGCCTCGCTCGTCTGCGGGTTGGCGCAATCGGAGGGGATGCTGATCGTGGCCCGCGCCGTGCAAGGTCTCGGCGGCGCGATCATCACACCGGCTGCGCTCTCGATCGTGATGACGAGCTTCGAAGAGGGCACGGAGCGAAACAAGGCCCTGGGAATCTGGGGTGCGCTGGGCGGCAGCGGCGCAGCTGTGGGCGTGCTCGCCGGCGGGGTGTTGACGAAATACCTGGGCTGGGAATGGATCTTCTTCGTGAACGTGCCGGTCGGCGCGGCGGTGCTCGCCTTGACGCCTCGCATCGTCCCCGAGAGCAGGCGAGAAGGGGCCGAGCGGAGTTACGACGCACTCGGCGCGGTCCTCGTGAGCGGCGGCCTGGCCTTGCTCGTCTACAGCATCTCGAGAGCGCCAAATGTGGGCTGGGCGAGCGCGCGCACGATTCTCCTGCTCGTGGCTTCGGGGGCGCTGCTCGTTGGTTTTCTCGTCAACGAGCAG
>CATPAS010000159.1 GCA_955652075.1 uncultured Gaiellaceae bacterium
CATCCCAACGATCGGGACCGGTTTCGCGCTACGGGAGAGCAACGTCCACTCGCCGAACGAGCGGCTGCGCGTCCAGGACATCGACCGCGCGGTCGCCGCCGCGTCGGAGCTCTACCGAGCGCTGGCCGCCCTTGGCTGATCCGCGCTATCCGACGCCGATCGCGGCCGAGCTCGCCGACGACGTGCTCCAGCGGTTCCTGCGCTACGTCCAGGTCGACACGCAATCGGACGACGACTCCGAGACGTACCCGAGCACCGCGAAGCAGCTCGACCTCGGCAAGATGCTCGCAGAGGAGCTGCGCGAGATCGGTCTGGAGGATGTCGAGCTCACGGAGCACGGCTATGTCTTCGCGACGGTGCCCGGCTCGGCCGGCCCGACGGTGGGGCTGATCGCCCACATGGATACGAGCTCCGACGAATCCGGCACGAACGTGAAGCCGCAGGTCATTCGCGACTACGACGGCGGCGACATCGTCCTTCCGGGCGACACGCGCAAGGTTCTCCGCCCCAGCGAGAACCCGATCCTCGCCGAGCGGGCAGGGCACGACATCGTCACGACCGACGGCACGACGTTGCTCGGTGCGGACGACAAGGCGGGAGTCGCCGAGATCATGGGCGCGGTCGCTTACCTCGCGGCGCATCCAGAGATCGAGCACGCGCCCATCCGCGTCGGCTTCACGGTCGACGAGGAAGTCGGGCGCGGCGTCGACCACTTCGACATCGAAGAGTTCGGCGCGGACTTCGCGTACACGCTCGACGGCTCGGAGATCGGCCGTATCGACGACGAGACGTTTTCCGCCTCCGAGGTGCGCATCCGGATCGAGGGGCACAGCGTCCATCCCGGCACCTCGAAGGGGAAGATGGTCAACGCCATCAAGCTCGCCGCTCGGATCGTCGAGCGCTTGCCGCAGAGCGAGCGCTCGCCGGAGACGACGGAGGGACGTCAGGGCTTCGTGCATCCGACGCGGATCACCGGCTCGACCGCCGAGGCCGAGGTGCGGTTCATCGCGCGTGACTTCGATGCGCAAAAGCTCGAGGAGCACGAGCAGCTTCTCCGCAAGCTCGCGGCTGACGTTGCAGCGGAGGAGCCGCGCGCCGACGTGACGGTGACCGTGGAGGAGAGCTACCGCAACATGAAGGAGTTCCTCGACGCGGATCCCGCGGTGACCGAAGCCGCGGACGAAGCTGCGCGGCGCGCGGGCATGGAGCCCTGGCGCGAGCCGATCAGGGGCGGCACCGACGGCTCGATGCTGAGCGCCCGGGGATTGCCGACCCCGAACATCTTCACGGGCGCGCACCAGTTCCACTCGGTGCTGGAGTGGGCGTCAGTTCAGGACATGGCGGCGTCGGCCGCGACGATCGTGGAGCTCGTCAAGCTCTGGGCGGAGCCGGACTGGCTCAGTCGGTCAGAAAAGAGTGACCGAACCGCCGCATCTCCTCGATGATCGGCAGCAGCGCCGCGCCCTTCTCCGTCAGCTCGTACTCGACGCGCGGCGGCGACTCGGCGTAGCTCCTGCGCAGGACGAGCTCCTCGTCCTCGAGCGCGCGTAGCCGCTCGGAGAGCGTCCGCGGGCTGATCCCGGCGCACGAGTGCTCGAGCTCGGAAAACCGGCGCGGCCCTTCGGAGAGGTCGTGCACGAGAAGCGCAGTCCACTTCGCGCCGATGATCTCGGCGCACGCTGCGACGGCGCACGACGTCGACTCGTGGACGGGGTTCATGGTCCGCATTGCTTTCCGAATTGTAGTCAGCTTCTGAAGGGCTGAGGAGTTGCCTCGATCTTGGGGATGGCGAAGCGCGCGATCGTGCCGAATCCCGGTGCGGGCTTACAGGCCTGGGCCACGCCGGCGTCGCAGGCGACGGACAGGAAAATGAACGCGTCCTCCATCGAGAAGCCCCATTCGTCGACCAGGAACCGGGCCGCCTCCTCCGAGACGAGCCGCAGCGCGTCGTCGTAGTCGTCCGCGGTTGCGTGCGGAAGCCAACGGTCCTCGAGCTCCGTCACCGGCCAGGTGCCCTGCTTTCCCTTCAGCAGGTCGAACCGGATGTCGACCTCTCCGGCTATCTCCACTCCGGTGAAGCAGATTTCGCCGTCGCCCATCGAGGCGTGCATGTCGCCGACCGCGAACATCCCGCCGGGCTGCCGCACGGGGAAGTACATCCGCGCTCCCTTGCCGTGCAGATGGTCGTCGAGGTTGCCGCCGTGCCGTCCGGCGAGGCCGTTGGTGAGCGTCGCGCCGTCGGTGGCGACGCCGACCACGCCGAGCATCGGCCGCGCGGAAAGCGGACGCGTTCGTTCATCTCGATCCAGCCGTTCTCGACTCGGAAGAGCCGAGTCACCGGCGCCTCGACCTGGTCGATCAGCTGGCCGAAGCCGGGGATCAGGCAGGCGAAGCCGACCTCCACGGGCCGCACGTCCAGGATCTCCGCGACGAGCGAGTCACCCGGCTCGGCGCCCTTGACCGCGACCGGCCCGGTGGCGCTGTTGACCTGCCCGAGGTCGATCTCGGTGACGAGGTCGTCCTCGGAGGTGATCTGGCCCGTGAAGCAGTCGTTCGTCTCGAACGTGACGGTCGCGCCGGGCTCGACCTCGAGCACGGGCTCGAGGTCCGGCCCGAACGCCCAGATGATCTCGTCACTGCCGATCCTGTGATTTACCGCGACCGCCATTACGCCGGGAGACCTTCCCACGGAGGCGGATTGTGTGTCCAGCGGCCGCCGAGCATCGTCGCGACGACCCGGACCTCAGGGAGCCGCTCGGTGTCGAGCTCGAAGGGGTCGCGGTCGAGGACCACGAGGTCGGCGAGAAAGCCGGGGAGGAGCTTGCCGCGGCGGTGCTCGTCGCGCGCGAGCCACGCTGGGTTGACGGTTGTCGCCACGACGGCTTCCTCCAGCGTCAATCGCTGCTCGGGGTGCCAGGGCTCGCGCTCGTCGATCGTCCGCAGAACGCCGGCGCAGATACCCGCCCACGGGTCGAGCTCCTCGATCGGCGCGTCCGACCCGTTCGCAAGCAGTGCGCCGGAGTCCCGGAGCGAGCGGTACGCGTAGGCGCCGCCGGTCCTCGTTCCCCAGAAGCGGTCGGCGAGGTCGCGGTCCGAGGGAGCGTGGCTGAACTGGACCGACGCGGCGACCCCCAGCTGCGCGAAGCGGGGGAGATCCTCCTCTGCGAGAACCTGTGCGTGTTCGATGCGGTGGCGAAGACCGAGCGGCCGCCACTCGGCCTGGGTTTCCTCGAAGGCGTCGAGAGCCTCCCGGTTGGCGAGATCGCCGATTGCGTGGACTGCGACCGGGAGACCAGCCTGCGCGCCGCGGCGGATGATCTGCACGAGCTGTTCCCTGCTCGTGATCTGGACGCCGGCGCCGTCCAGCATGCGCGCGGTCTGCGAGCCGAGCGTTCCGTCCATGAACGTCTTCAAGTAGCCGATGCGCACGAGGTCGTCGCCGAAGCCGCTGCGGATCTGCAGGTCGGCGAGCTCGTCCACCTGTTCGGCGGGAAGGGATTGCCAGACACGCAGGTGTAGCGAGCCTTCCTCGCGGAGGCGCTGCCAAACGCCGAGTGCGCCGAGCCAGCCGTCCTTGTCGTGCACCGCGGTGACGCCGCGCGCAATTGCGATGCGAACTCCCTCGCGCGACGCGTCGACCAGCTCGTTCTCGGTCGGCCTCACGTGCGTGTCGCGGAAGTGCCAGGCGCATTCCTCACGCAGCACGCCGGTCGGCTCCCCCCGCTCGTCGCGCACGACGACGCCGCCCTCGGCCTCGAGGTCGCCGTTCGCGCGGGCAAGCGCCGCGGAGTTCAGCCAGAGGGAGTGGTAGTCGCGCGCCATCAGCGCGGTGGGCGTGTCGCCGGTGACGCGGTCGAGTGCTTCCTTCGTCGGCTCGGTCGGAGGAGACCAGTCCCCGGCTCGCCAGCCCATGCCGCGGAGCCAGCTTCCCGGCGGGACTTCCCGGGTCGCCGCTGCCACGCGCTGCAGCGCTTCGTCCAGCGAAGTCGCCCCTTCCAGCCGGACCTGCCGTTGCGCGAGCGCCCACGTCGGGAAGTGGACGTGTGAGTCGTTGAAGCCCGGCAGGACGCAGCGTCCGCCCAGGTCGACGCGGTCGGGGCTCGCGAGCGCAGTCTCGTGTGTCGCGATGCCGCCTGCAATCCGGTCGCCTGCGATTGCGAGCGCGCGGGCGACGGGGAGCGTCGGCTCCATTGTCCGGACGACCCCGTTCTCGAGGATCACCGGGGGGACTGTAGACGTCACCGGAAACTAGAATCGAGACGTGGCGTACGAGCCGTTGACCGAGGAGCAGCGTGAGATCCGCGATCTCGTCCGTCAGCTTGCGCGCGAGCGGATTGCGCCGAGGGCTGCGAAGATCGACGAGAGTCACGAGTTCCCCTGGGACGTCGTCGAGCTCTTCAAGGAGAACGACCTCTTCGGGCTCTTCTTCGACGAGGAGTACGGAGGGCTCGGGACCGGGACGCTCCTGGCGCTCGTCGCGATCGAGGAGGTCTCGAAGGTCTGCGCCACGAGCGGCCTGATCCTTGCGGTGCAGGAGCTGGGCTCGCTCGGCCTCAAGCTCGCGGGCAACGAGGAGCAGAAGCAGCGCTATCTGCCGCGCCTCGCGTCGGGCGAGTGGCTCTGCGCTTATGCGCTCACCGAGTCCGGCTCCGGCTCCGACTCGGCGGCGATGCGCACGACGGCGCGGCGCGACGGCGGCGAGTACGTCCTGAACGGGTCGAAGCGGTTCATCACGAACGCGGGCGTGGCGCAGCTGTACACCGTCTTCGCGAAGACGGATCCCGAGCTAGGTCATCCGGGGGTCTCGGCATTCGTCGTCGAGGCGGACTCGCCCGGCTTCGAGGTGGCGCGCATCGAACCGAAGATGGGGATCAAAGGGTCGACGACGGGTGAGCTCGTCTTCGCTGACGCGCGCGTGTCAGCGGCCAATCTGCTCGGCGCAGAAGGAGAGGGATTCAAGATCGCGATGCGCATCCTCGATCGCTCGCGGCCGGGCGTCGCCGCGCAGGGGCTGGGTCTGGCGCAGGGTGCGACCGACTACGCGCTCGAGTATGCGAAGACGCGGGAGACGATGGGAAAGCCGATCGGTGAGCACCAGCTCATCGCGGGGATGCTCGCGGACATGGAGACCAAGTGCGAGGCGGCGCGCGGGCTCCTGTACAAGTTCGGCTCGGCCGTCGACGAGGGAATCGATGGGTCGGAGCTGACGAAGCTCTCCGCGATGACCAAGCTCTATTGCACGGACGTGGCGATGGAGGTCACGACGGACGCCGTGCAGGTGCTCGGTGGCTACGGCTACATCTCCGAGTATCCGCTCGAGCGGATGATGCGGGACGCGAAGATCACGCAGATCTACGAGGGGACGAACCAGATCCAGCGCCTGGTGATCGCGCGTGAGATGCTCAAGGAGCAGCGCGCGTTTCTCCTCGCCGGCGTCGGCTAGCGCCTGAATTTCGCGCGGAGCTGTCCGGTCCGTCCTACGGAGGAGCCGTGAGGCGCGGCAAACTCGCGTCCTCGTCGAGCGAGTTCAGCGAGAGATCTTTCGCAAAGCCGGCACGATCGCGTCACATCGCAACCCGTAACGTGGAAAGGCCGTCCTCAGAGAACGCGGACGCATCACATGCCGACATGTCTTGGGGTCTGACCCAAAGACAGCGCCCCGAAAGGACAGGATGCCCCGTCCTCTGCGTCCCCAGGTCCCAGGAGGGATCTACCACCTCGTCAGCCGTGGCGTCCGGAAGTTGCCCATTTTCACCGACGTCGAGTCACGCCGGCGCTTTCTCGGGCTCCTTGATGAGACGATCGAGCGCTATCAGTGGGAGTTGCACACGTGGTCCTTGATGACGAATCACTTCCACTTGCTCGTTACGACCGTCGAGCCGACCGTCTCGGACGGCATGCAGTACCTGAACGGCTGCTACGGGCAGTGGTACGACTGGCGCCACGGCTACGAGGGCCACGTCTTCGAGCGGCGCTTCTGGTCGGCCCTGATCGAAACCGACTGGCACCTCCACGAAAGCGCCCGCTACATAATCCTCAATCCAGTCCGCGCCGGGTTGTGCGCAACGGCAGTCGACTGGAAGTGGAGTAGCTACCGAAAGACCATGGGGATGACGACGAAAGGCCCTCCGCTCTCGAACATGTTGCTCTACGAGTTCGGCCGACGCCTGCAAATCGCCCGCGAGCGCTACGCCGCGTTCATCCGCGCGGCGGAATGACACGCCGGAGCCAGAGCGCGACCTCGCGGACGAAGTCTGGGTCGATCTGGTGGTACATCGGCGTCTCGCGGTAGAGCACCTCCGCACCCGCAGCCTCGAGCACCTCCAGCGCCTGACGCCCCCATTCGACTCCGATCACCGGATCCAGCGTCCCATGTCCGATCGCGACGGGCGGCAGCGGCGGCGACAGGTCGAGCTCGAACCCCTCGACCGTCGGGATGAACGAGCTGAACACCGTGAGCGCGGCCGGTCTCGGCCGTCCACGGCCAAGGCCCAACGAGTACGCCATCACACCGCCCTGCGAGAACCCGCCCAGCACGAGCCGGTCGTGCCCGAGGCCGTGCTCCGCCAAGAAACCGTCCAGCCAGTCCAAAGCCGCCGAGTAGCTCGCGTGAAACGTCGTCGTCTCCGGCGTCCCGATTCCGCCGAGCACGTACCAGTGCGCACCGCCCGGCGGAAGCGACAAGGGGCCGCGCGGCGTCGCGCTGACGAAACGACCCTCCGGATCCAGCGCATCCAGCAAGGGAAAGAGATCGTTCTCGTCGGCACCGCGCCCGTGGAACAAGACCAGCGCCCCTTCGGGCTCACCGGCGGCCGGTCGCACGCGCGCGGTCAACGCCATGCCTGGATCATGACCGCCGCGGTACAGTCCAAGCGGCGATGCACTTCGAAGGAATCCACCACATCACGTGCATCACGGCGGACGCGCCGGGCAACGTCGACTTCTACGTCCGCGTCCTCGGCCTCCGGCTCGTCAAGAAATCCGTGAACCAGGACGATCCGACCGTCTACCACCTCTTCTACGCAGACGAGAAGGGGAGCGCGGGAAGCGACCTGACCTTCTTCGAGTACCCGCAGGCGCGACGCGGCCGCGCCGGCGCCGGGATGGTGCACAGGATCGTCTTCCGCGTCGCCACCGACGAGGCGCTCGACTTCTGGGAGGAGCGGCTCGCCGCGGAGGACGTCCCGACCCAGCGCGCCGATACGGGCCTGCGGTTCGAAGATCCGGAGGGCCTCGGCCTCGAGATCGCCGTCGTCGCGACCGACGACGAGCCGCTGATCGCAGACCATCCCCAGATCCCCCGTGAGCTCGCGTTGCAGGGATTCGACGGTGTCCGCGCCTACGCCGACCCCGATCCGAGCCGCCGCTTCCTCGAGGAGACGCTTGGCTTCGAGCCGAAGGGCGACAACACCTGGGATGTCCGGGGCGCGAAGCGCGGCTCCTGGTACGCGTACGACATCCCTCCCACCGACCCCGGCGTCCCAGGTGCAGGCACCGTCCACCACGTCGCCTGGGCCTCGCCGCCGGAGGAACACGAGGCGTGGCGGGAGCAAGTCGCCGCCGGCGGCGCCCACCCGACGCCCGTCATCGACCGCTTCTACTTCAAGTCCGTGTACTTCCGCGAGCCCAGCGGCGTCCTCTTCGAGATCGCGACGATCGGCCCGGGCTTCACGGTCGACGAGCCGCACGAGTCTCTCGGCGAGCGACTCTCGCTGCCGCCGGACTTCGAGCACCTGCGCGGGCGCGTCGAGCCGCTGCTGACG
>CATPAS010000160.1 GCA_955652075.1 uncultured Gaiellaceae bacterium
CCCGTACGACGCGCGTTCCGAGATCTTGCGCGGCGTCGAGTGGTGGGAGGCACAGGGCTACCGGGTCAAGCTTGCGGACGGCGTCTTCGACCGCGACGACTACGTGGCCGGCAATCCGAGGCGGCGTGCCTCGGATCTCGTCGCCATGTTCGCCGACGAGGAGGTGAACGTCGTCCAGGCCCTCCAGGGCGGTTACGGCTCGGCGCAGACGATCCCGCACATCGACTTCGATGTGATCGCCGCCAACCCGAAGCCTTTCGTCGGCTACTCGGACATCACCGCGCTGCACGTTGCGATCCGCCAGCGGACGGGGCTCGCGACCGTCTACGGCTACGGCCTCATCGGGGTCGGCGACAAGGATGCGACGCCGTTCACGCGCAACCGGCTCCTGCAAGTGCTCACGGGCGACGGCACCGGCGACGTTCCGCGGGATCCCGACGATCCGTACGTGCGCGCGATTCACGGCGGCAACGTCGCCGCGCCGCTCGTCGGCGGCTGTCTCTGGCTCCTGATGCAGACGATGGGAACGCCGTGGGAGTTCCAGGCCGACGGGGCCATCCTGTTCTTCGAGGACGTCAAGGCGCCTCCCTACTACGTCGACGGATTCCTCACGCAGCTCGCGGCTGCCGGGAAGCTCGATCGCCTCGCCGGAGTGGTCGTCGGGGAGATGAAGGACTGCGACTGGGGCGATCAGCGGCAAGCATCCGACTGGGCGCGGTCCCGCTCGCTCGAGGACGTGCTCGAGGAGCATCTCGAGCCGCTCGGAGTACCCGTTCTCTACAAGCTCCCTCTGGGACACGGGAAGCACCTCGCTGCACTTCCGCTCGGTGTTCGTTGCACGCTTGACGCCGATCTGCGTACGCTAACGGTGGACGAACCGGCGTTCCGATCGTGAGATCGAGGAGGAGAGCGACATGAGGAAGCGATGGTCGGCGGTGCTGATTCTCGGGACCGCAGTCGGTGTGCTCCTGGCCAGCGCATCTGGAGCGGGTGGGTCGCACTCGAAGAGCGGCGGGACGTTCAGGCTCGCGACGAGCTCGGGAATCGACTCGCTCAATCCGTACGTCGCCTTCAACCAGGACGCGTACTCGATGTTCGAGTACATCTATCCCTTGCTCGTCCAGTACGACAAGGACAACAAGCAGTTCGTTCCCGATTTTGCACGCTCCTGGACGACGTCGAAGGACGGCAAGACGTGGACCTTCACGACGGTCGCGGGAGCGAAGTGGTCCGACGGCAAACCGTTGACTGCGGCCGACGCCGCCTGGACGATCAACACGGACATCAAGTACAAGGGCGGCGGCGCTGCGAACGCAGCCGGCCTGATCGCTCACATCAGGCGTGCCGTAGCACCAAACCCGACGACGCTCGTCGTGCACTACGCAGCGGCTCCGGGGAACGTGCTCGGCCAGTTCCAGCAGTTCGCCATTCTTCCCAAGCACGTCTGGAGCAAGCATCTCGGCCACAAGGGCGCGGACCTGAAGACGTTCCCCAATAATGCGCCGGTTGTCGGGGCCGGACCATTCAAGCTCGTGGAGTACAAGAAGAACCAGATCGCGCTGTTCCAGCGCAACGACTCGTTCTTCGGCCCGAAGCCGCAAGTCGATGCGTTCGGTCTCAGGATCTTCTCCAATGACGACGCCATGGTCTCGGCGCTCAAGGCGCACGAGATCGACGCCATCGAGGCAGTCCCGGCAACGGCGATCAAGACCCTGAAGAGCGCCGGCTTCACGATCACCCAGGTTCCGGGAGTGGATCAGACCGACTTCATCTTCAATTCGAATCCAAAGAAGAAGACGCATCGCGAGCTCTTGAACCTCAAGCTCAAGGAAGCGTTCGCCCATGCCGTCGACCGCGACCAGATCATTCGCGTCGTCTTCCTCGGCACCGCGAAACCTGCCGACTCGATCGTCCCGCAGGCCACGGGTTGGCACAATCCGCAGCTCAAGCCGGAGAGCTTCGACCTCGGACTCGCCAACAAGATGCTCGACCAGCTGGGCTACAAACGTGGCTCCGGCGGCGTCCGGGTCGCGAACGGACACAAGATGGCGTACGACGTGATCACGCCGACGAGCGTCCAGAGCACCTCCCGGACGTTCCAGATCATGCAGGCCTCTTTCGCCAAAATCGGCGTGCAGCTGCGACAGAAGGCGCTCGACGCGACGACGGCGTTCGACGAGATGTCCGGCCCCAACGGCAAGTACCTCAACTTCGACCTGGCACTCTGGGACTGGGTCGCGCTCATCGACCCCGACTTCATGCTCTCCGTCGTAACGTGCGCCCAATACGGCGGGTGGAGCGACAGCGGCTACTGCGACAAGAAGTACGACCGGATGTACTCGCAGCAGCAGCTGACGCCTAATCAGGACAAGCGCCGCGCGCTCGTCTGGAAGATGCAGAAATACCTCTACGACCGCCGACCGTACGTTTGGCTCGCAACGCAGGATTCGGTTGACGCGCTCAGCCCGAAGTGGACGGGGCTGGTCCCGTCGCCGCAGGGGCCGTTCAACTCGCTCTCGAAGGTGTCCCTGACGAGCGTCCACCAGAAGTGATCGCCGGGGCCCCTCCTGCGGCCCGGCCTAGGAAATGAGAGGCGCCGACTACGTCGTCAAACGCACGGCGTTCGCTCTGGTCACGATCTTCGTCGCCGTCTCGATCAACTTCGTGCTCTTCCGGCTCGCGCCCGGGAGCGCCGTGTCGAACCTGTCGCGGGTACCACACGCGACGCAGGAGCTGAGACAGGCGCTCAAGCGCCAGTTCGGGTTGGACAAATCACGCGGCCGGCAGTACCTCATCTACCTCGAGCAGCTGACACGCGGGAATCTCGGCGTCTCGTTCGAGAACGAGCAACCTGTCTCGACGAATCTCAAGACCGCAATTCTGAACACGCTCCCGATGGTGGCGCTCGGAACGCTCTTTGCGATCGTCGTCGGCACGCTGACGGGCGTGATCGCGGCGTGGCGGCGCGGCACTCCGATCGAAGGAGCAACCGTCACCACTGCTCTCGGCTTCTACTCCATGCCGACGCATTGGCTCGGACTGATGCTCGTGATCCTGTTCACGGGCATCCTCCCGACCGGGGGGATGACGAACGACTTCCTCATCAATCCTTCCTTCTGGACGCACGCCAGGGATGTGCTCTCGCATATGGTGCTGCCGTCGCTGACGCTTGGTCTCGTCCTCTTCGGCGAGTACACGCTGATCGTCCGCTCCGCCATGCTCGAGACGCTGGGCGAGGACTACATCCTCACAGCTCGTGCGAAAGGCCTGCGCCCGTGGGCAATCATCCGCAAGCACGCGCTGCGCAACGCGATGCTGCCGATCGTGACGCTCGTCGCCTTGTCGCTCGGATACATCGTCGCCGGCGCGATCCTGATCGAGACGGTGTTCTCATGGCCGGGCGTAGGCCGGGCCGTGTACGACGCGGTTCTGAATCGTGACTATCCGATGCTGCAGGGAGCTTTTCTCTTCCTGACGATCTCGGTCGTCTTCTTCAACCTCGTTGCCGACCTCCTCTACTACAAGCTCGATCCGAGGATCACGTAATGAGCGTCGTCCTGCACGAGCCCGGCGCGGTCGCGGACCCGGAGCCGGTCCCATCGCGCGGTGGGATTCTCTGGAACACGATCCGGCGCCGCCCGTCCGCCGCGGTCGGCGCCGTAGTGCTGTCGCTGGTCGTCATCGCGGCCGTGCTGGCCCCCTGGATTGCCCCGTACGGACTGCACGACCAGGTGGGGCCGGTATTCGGCCCGCCCTCGTGGAGTCATCCGCTCGGGTTGGACGACGGCGGCATCGACATGGTGACGCTCCTCGTGTGGGGAGCGAGGATCTCGCTCGTTGTCGGATTCGCCGCCACGTTGGTGTCGATGATCATCGGCGGAGCCATCGGGGTGCTCGCCGGCTACTTCGGCGGCAAGACCGATTCGATCCTGATGCGAATCACCGATTACTTCCTGGTCATCCCCGACGTGCCGCTGATGATCGTCGTCGCCGCGATCTGGGGACCGAGCCTGTTTCACATCGTGATCGTGATCGGTATCCTGCTCTGGACGAGCACCGCTCGGGTGATTCGCGCCCAGGTGAAGAGCGTGCGCGAGCGCGTCTACGTGAAGCGGGCGAGATCGCTCGGAGCGGGCCACGCGCGAATCGTCTTCCGTCACGTCCTTCCGCAAGTCGCACCGTTGCTCATCGCCAATACGGTTCTGACGATCGCGGTCGCGATCTTCGACGAAACAGCGCTGTCGTTTCTCGGGCTCGGCGACCCCAGCCGAGTCTCGCTCGGCAAGGTGATCGAGAACGCATTCCAGCGCGCGGCGATCTCGTCGGGCGCTTGGTGGGCGATCGTGCCGCCCGGAGCCCTCGTCGCGGTGGTGATCCTGAGCTGCAGCCTGATCGGAGGAGCGCTGGAGGACGCGCTGAATCCGCGCCTGCGGGTCGCGCACGTCTCCGCGCGCACGTTCCGGCTCAGGCCCCTCGTCGGCCGGAGCGACTCATCGCTGTGACCGCGTTGCTGCAGGTCGAAGATCTCCACGTCTGGTTCGACCTTCAGGACGGAGGCGAGCTGCACGCCGTGCAGGGAGTCAGCGTCGGCGTGGAGCGCGGGGAGCGCCTCGGGCTCGTCGGCGAGTCCGGCTGCGGAAAGACGACAACAGTGCTCGCGCTGATGGGGCTGCTACCGCCTTCCGCCAGTGCGTCCGGCCGGGTGCTGCTCGAAGGAACGGATGTGCTAGCCGGCGGCGAGGCGTCGATGCGGCCGCATCGCTGGTCCGACGTGGCGATCGTGTTCCAGGGCGCGATGAACGCGCTCAACCCGGTGCGAACGATCGGGTCGCAGATCGTGGAGGCCATCGAGCTGCACGGCGAGGCCGGCGGCAAGGCCGCGCGGGCGCAAACCGGCGAGCTCCTGGAATCGGTCGGTATCCCCGCCGCACGAGCAAGCCGGTTTCCGCACGAGCTCTCCGGCGGAATGCGTCAGCGCGCCGCGATTGCGATGGCGCTCTCCTGCCATCCGAAGGTGCTGATCGCAGACGAGCCCACGACAGCGCTGGACGTGATGGTGCAGGCGCAGATCCTGGAGTTGCTCGACTCGCTCTGTCGCGACTTCGGGCTTGCGCTGATCCTCGTCACGCACGACCTGCCGGTCGTCGCCCAGCTCTGCGACCACGGCGCCGTGATGTACGCGGGCGAAATCGTCGAGCGCGGGCTCGTCGACACGCTCTACCACGCGCCGCGGCATCCCTACACGCGGCTTCTGTTCGCCGCGACCCCGGACCTCGGACACGAAACCGAGGAGATCGTCTCGATTCCCGGAGCCCCACCGCGGTTGGATCAACCTCTCGTGGGCTGTCCGTTCCGGCCCCGCTGCGACAGCGCGTTCGAACCGTGCGCGACGTCACGCCCGCTCCTGCGCAGGGTCGCGGACCGCCACGCGGCCGCGTGCCACCTCAACGACCGTCCTTCGCAGGCTCCGGGATGAGCGCCGTGGGTGCTCCCCTGCTGGACGTCGACGATCTCGTCGTGCGCTACCCGGTGCCGCGCGGCCTCATCGGCCTCCTCCGGCGCCGGCCGCAGCTCGCCGTTCACGCCGTCGAAGGGGTCACACTCGTGGTTGAGGCCGGTGAGTTGGTGGCGCTCGTCGGTGAATCGGGCTGCGGGAAGACGACTACGGCACAAGCGGTGCTTCGGCTCGTCGATCCACTGTCGGGATCGATTCGTTTTCAGGGTGACGACATCACGCAGCTCGGCATGCGGGCGCTGCGGCCGCTGCGCCGCCGGATGCAGATCGTCTACCAGGATCCATACGAATCGCTCGATCCACGCCTGCGCGTCCAGGCGACCGTCGAAGAACCACTGCTCATCCACAGAATGGGTGGTTCGAAGGGGGAGCGTGCGTCACTGGTGAGCGACGCGCTCGCGCGCGCCGGGCTCTCGCCGCCGGAGCTCTTCCTCGACCGGTTTCCCCATCAGCTCTCGGGAGGCCAGCGACAGCGCGTCGCGATTGCGGCCGCACTCGTGCTGGATCCGCAGCTTCTGGTTGCCGACGAGCCCGTGTCGATGCTCGACGTCTCCGTGCGGGCGGGTGTGCTCCGCCTGCTCGAGGAGTTGAAGGCGAGCGGGCTGGGAATCCTGATGATCACGCACGATCTCTCGACGGCCGCACGATTCGCTGATCGCATCGCGGTCATGTATCTCGGCCGAATCGTCGAGGAGGGCCCTGCCGGCGAAGTCGTGCGGAATCCTCAGCATCCGTACACGAAGGCACTGCTCTCGGTCGTCCCTCGCCGTGACCCGCGCATGCGCCGACGCCCGCAGATTCTCCGCGGCGAGACGCCGGATGCCGTCAGGATCCCGAGCGGGTGCCGGTTTCATCCGCGCTGCCCCATCGCCATCGACGTCTGCACGACCGAGGATCCGAGTCTGAGGCGGACGGACAGCACGCAGTCCCCGCACCATCGCGCGGCCTGCCTGCTTGCCTAGAGAAGAAAGGCATGCGCGCGCCCACAGCGAGCGCGCGCATGCTTACACCGATTAGGACTGAAGAACGACGTTCTTCGCCTCGGGGCCCTTTGCGCCCTCGGCTGCTTCGAACTCGACCTTCGCTCCCTCGGGGAGCGACTTGAAGCCGTCACCAACGATCGAGCTGTGGTGAACGAACAGGTCCTTACCCTCGTCCGCGGGGGAGATGAAGCCATACCCCTTGGAGTCGTTAAACCATTTCACGGTTCCAGTTGCCATTGAAAAACACCTCCTCTACCAATTCACGAACGGTAGGTGGAGGCGTAATTGCCAACCAGTTACTCGCTCTGTAGAGACGCCACCGTAGCACGCGGATGCTGCCGCCTAGGCCCAGGCCCCCTCGGGGTATGGGTTGAGAGTGGTGGCGATGAGCGTGCTCAGAGCGACAGGATCGAAAGGTTTCGCCAGACAGGCGATGGCGCCGAGCTCACGGGCACGGGCATCGTTCGCCGCCTCCCCGCTCAGGAACATGAGCGGGATGTTCCGCGTCTTCCTGTGACGTCGAACCAGCTCTGCCACCTGGAAGCCGTCGAGCCCCGGCATCGAGACGTCGAGGAGAACGAGGTCCGGACGCCTACGTCGGGCAAGGTCCAAGCCCTCGGCCCCGTCCTTCGCCTCGATCACCTCGATCCCGAGCTGGCTCAGACTCGCCGAACAGAGCATTCGGACTGCAGCGTCGTCGTCGATGAGCAGCACGCAGGGGGCTCGCATCCGTTTGCGCAATCGCCTGTGAGCCTTGCGGGGTGCTGAAGTGTCGACCTCACCGCCGGGCCTCTCCAGAACATACGACATGGCAACTCCATTTATTGGCGGACGGCCGGGGGGCTTGGGCCATCGCTGTATGAGTTGCCGACCAGGCTCTGAAGTCGGCGTCAAGGCCGGTCATTGGCTAGGAACCGGCTCGGATCATCCTATCGCGGATCGACGCGCCTGGACAGTCTTTTGCCTGCATCGACGTCCGGGAGTAAATTGCAGTTTGAAAAGCATGCCCCCTCAGCCCATCGAGCACATGCGCGTCCTGATCGCGAACGAACGGCCAGATCGTCTGGCCGACGTCGCCGCGATCGTCACGGCGCTCGGCCATGAGGTCATCGCTCGGGAAGTGGACGTCACCCAGGTTGGAGCCGCGACGGCACGCGAGCGTCCGGATGTCGCACTGGTGGGGCTCGGAGTGAGCTCCGAGCACGCGCTGGAGCTCATCGACAAGATCGTCCACGAGGCGACCTGCCCCGTGATCGCGCTGCTGCACGCGCCCGATCCGGCCTTCGTGACCGAGGCGGCAAGACGGGGCGTGTTCGCCTACATCGACGACGACGAGCCGGCCGCGTGGCGAAACGCGATCGAGATCGTCCTCCTACGCTTCGCCGAATACCACAATCTCGAGGGAGCCTTCGGCCGCCGCGCCCTCACCGAGCGCGCGAAGGGAATCCTGATGGAACGCCACTCGGTCGGAGAGGACCAGGCCTTCGAGCTCCTTCGCGCGCAAGCGCGCGAGGGGAACCGGAAGCTCGTCGACATCGCGCAAGCAGTCGTCGATGGTCACGCGCTGCTGCCGAAGCACGCGCAAACGTAACGCGCGCTGACGGAGCGTCTACGCGCTGTCGTTCGTTGCCGGCGCGGTAACCGTGCGGCTCGCAGTGCCGAGCACGCTTCCGATCGTCGCGTCAGTGCGCCAGACCGGATGTGGTGCGTCCGTGTCCGTAGAGGTGCCCGCTTCAGCCACGGGGCGTGAAGGCCTCGGAAACGCTTCGCCCCACGAAACGATCAACTTGGAGCTGAGCTCCACCGGGTTGAGCTTTGCGTCGAGGGACGCGTCGGCTTTCCGGACGGGCGTGGTGATCGTGATTGTCTTCATCAGATTGCCTCTCGCGCTAGGGAAGGCCCACGAGCTGGCGGGCCTTCCCAGCGCTGAGAGAGTCCTTACGCCTTGACCGCGCCGTTCGTCGTCTTGTGGACGATGACTTCGCCGTCAGTCACCTTCGGCGGATTCTGGAGGATCCGCTCGAGCTTCTCGTCGCGCACCCACTCGGCTGCGACACGAGTCGAGTCGTTGGCCTGCGTCGAGGTCTCGAAGAGGCCGATCGAGCTCATGACGCCGTTGCCGGTGTCGATGAGGAAGTAGCTACTGAAGCCGGGCATCTTGCTCAGCTTCGGTGCCAGGCTCTCGCCGACCTTCTTGGTCAGCTCGTCGATGTTGCTGGAGTCGATACCTTCGTAACGTCTCACGGTCGCAAACATATAAGTTGCTCCTAACTTTCCTATTCAGGTTGGAGAGCTCGAGTCGAGTTCTCCTGATGCACTCAGGCCAGGTTTCGCAAGTCGAAGAGGAACCTCGGAGCCTCAGCGGCTTCCGCGCTAGGTCCTACGCGCCGACGCAGTGTAGCCGCGATCTAGTGCCTGTGCGACATGGGCTGATA
>CATPAS010000161.1 GCA_955652075.1 uncultured Gaiellaceae bacterium
CATTAACTGGAACCACACGTCTCAGTCGCGCGCCCATATCGAACGGCCGTACTTAAATTCCGTGAGCAGCTTGCGATCGCCCTCGAGCTCCATCTCGCCCTTTCCTTCGAGCAGGAAGTAGATCTCCTCGCTGCGGCGATGGTAGTGACGCCGTGTCGTCTGGCCGGGTTCGAGCGTCGCCTGCGCGAGACTCTGCAGCGCGGTGTGGTGCAACTCGTGGATCGTCGACCCGTCCCTCGTCGTAAACGGCTCGACACTCGTGAGCGACGTCAAGTCCATGCCGGTGGGCTACGCGGCGTTTGTGACTGCGGCGCTCAGCACTTCGACGACGCGGTGCTGGTCGGCCGCGTCGATCTGCGTGAAGAACGGCAGAGCGAGCGTTCGGCTCGAAGCGTCCTCTGCGACAGGGCAGAGGCCGGGCGCAAACTCGTACCGCTCGCGCATGTACGGCTGCAGATGGATGCACGGCACGTACTCGGCCGTCGCGACTCCCTCCCGCCTCAGAGCGTCCATCACGGCGGCGCGGTCGAGCCCGGCATCGAGCTTCACCACGTACACGAACCACGAACGCTTGTGATCGGCGTCTCCGGCGGATGGAGCCTCGACACCGTCTAGGTCCTGCAGCAGCTCGCCGTAAAGTCGTGATGCTGCCTCGCGGAGCTCGAGGATCCGGTCGAGCTTCTCGAGCTGTGCGCGCCCGATCGCAGCTTGAACGTCCGTCCAGCGGTAGTTCAGGCCGAGGCGCACGTGATGAAACCATCCGCCCCCTCCGTCGTACGAACGCCCCTGGTTGCGGAGGCTGCGCAGAAGCCGCCACTCCTCTTCCGAGTGCGTCGTGACGACTCCACCTTCGCCTGTCGCCATCTGCTTGTTGGGGTAGAAGGCGAAGACGGCGGAGGGCCCGTGCGCTCCGAGCGGCCGGCCGCGATATTCCGCGCCGAGGGACTCGCACGCATCCTCGATCAGCGTGAGGCCGCGGCGGCCGGCGATCGTCCGCAGCTCGTCGAGCTCGCACGGCAGCCCGAACATGTCGACCGCCACGATCGCGCGGGTGCGGTCCGTGATCGCTGCCTCGACCGCGGCGGGATCGAGGTTGAGCGTGACCGGGTCGACGTCCGCGAAGACGGGCGTCGCACCCTCCAGGATGAAGCAGTTCGCCGAGGAGACGAACGAGAGCGGCGACGTGATCACCTCGTCGCCCGTTCCGAGCCCTGCGATCCTGCAGAGCAGATGCAATCCGGCGGTGCCGCTGGAGAGTGCCGCCGCGTAGGGCGCGCCGACTCGCTCGGCTATCTGCTCCTCGAAGCGGTCGATCCACGGACCGAGCGAGAGACGGCCGGACCGCAGCACCTCCAGGACGAGCTCCTCTTCACGCTCGTCGAGCCACGGCCGGGAGAGTGGAATCTCCCGGACTGCTTCGGTCATGCCTCCGCTCGCGCCGGTTCCGTCGATGCGTACTCGAGCCAGTGCGACCACCGCTCGCTTCCGCCCCGCACGGTGTCGAGGTACGCCTTCTGGAGCGCCAGCGTCACAGGACCCGGGGGGCCGATCAGCTGATCGTCTACCTCGCGCAGCGGTGTCACCTCGGCCGCGGTACCGGTCATGAAGACCTCGTCCGCGAGATAGAGGTCGGTGCGAATCAGCTGCTTCTCGACGACCGAGTGGCCGAGGTCCTGCGCGATCTGGATGATCGTGTCGCGCGTGATCCCCCGCAGGATCGAGGCTGACAGATCAGGCGTGTAGATCGTCCCGTCCTTGACGATGAACACGTTCTCGCCGGAGCCGTCCGCAATGAAGCCGTCGTCTGTGAGCAGAATCGCCTCGTCATAGCCTGCACGGTTCGCCTCCATGACCGCGAGCATCGAGTTCAGGTAGATGCCCGTTGCCTTGGCTACGTGCGGGATGACATTCGGCCCGACGCGAGTCCACGATGAGATCTTCGCGCGGATGCCGTTCTTCAGTGCATCGGCGCCGAGGTACGTCCCCCAGGGCCAGCTCATGATCACGACGTCGACAGGATTGCCAGCCGAAGCGACGCCCAGCTCGCCGAAGCCGAAGAATGCAATCGGTCTGATGTAGCACTCGGCGACGCCGTTCGCGCCGATAAGCTGCATCGTGGCCGATCGAAGCTCTTCGACCGTGTGCGGAAGAGCCATGTTGAGGACCTGCGCCGAGTTCTGGAGGCGCTGCAGGTGCTCGGTCAACCGGAAGACGGCGCTGCCTTTCGGCGTCTCGTAGGCGCGGATCCCCTCGAAGACGCCGGAGCCGTAGTGGAGCCCGTGTGACCCGACGTGGATCTTGGCGTCGGCCCAGTCGACGAGCTCGCCGTTCATCCAGATCTTCTCGAGTTCCTGCATGAAGAGTTTCTCCTTTGCGGGGCGGACCGAGCGGAGTCGAATTCTACCTTCGGGCCACGTCGTCGACCTCCCCCGTTCTAGCCTTCCCGAAGGAGATCGGCGGTTTCCGCCTTGGTCACCCGGGCGATCTGCACCGGCGACAATCCGAGCACGTGACGGGGCGAGCCCGCCTCGAGCCAGACGGAGTCGGCGGAGATGATCGATCGCTCGATGAAGACCCGGGCTCCCTCGAACGGAAAGCCGGCGGCCGCCCGGCTCTTCACCTCCCGACAGCGCGCAGCGGCGGCGAGCTTCCGCTCGTCGACGGCGCGCTCCGCCGGAACGAGCGCAACGATCGCACCGCCGTCTCCGTCGAATCCTTCCGCACGTAGCTTCTGCCCCGCCGGCGGCCCGGCCCCGGGGAGCAGCTCCTCGAGCCGTCCCTCCACGCCCGAGGCCCGCAGGAACTCCGCGATGCGCTCTACCGCTTCAGGCCACACGGTTCAAGACTAGGCGCAACCGATTTGCTGTGTTCGCCGTTCTTGACCTGTCAGTCATCGACGGGAGACGAGATGGCCGAAC
>CATPAS010000162.1 GCA_955652075.1 uncultured Gaiellaceae bacterium
CGCTCGACGCGGTCGACTTCGCAGGGGAGCTCGGGGCGCCCTTCATCATCTGGCCCGGGATCGAGGGCTACAACTACCCGTTTCAGAGCCCGTACGCCGAGTCGTGGCGGTGGCTGATCGAGGGTGTGGGAGCGGCGGCCGAACGGGCGGCGAAACACGGAATCAAGATCTTTCTCGAGCACAAGAACTCGGAGCCGGCGATGAAGATCCTCATGCGCAACATCGGCATGACGCTGCACGTGATCCACAAGCTGCGTGCGCAGGGAATCGACAACGTGCAGGTCAACATGGACTGGCAGCACCTGATCATGAACGGGGAGAGCCTCGCGGAGAACGCGGCGCTGCTCGCCGACGAAGGACTACTCGGGCACCAGCACGCGAACGACGGTTGGGGCACGTTCGACGATGACAACATGGTCGGCACGATCCGGTTCATGGAGACGCTCGAGCTCGCCGTCGAGCTCCGCCGCGCCGGCTACGGCGAGAACGGCGAACGGCTCGGCTTCGATCTCTACCCCTATACGGAGGATGCAGTGGCGGCCGCACGGCGCAGCGTGCTGCAGTGGCGCTTCATCGACTCCGCCGCGTCGCGGATCGACGACGCCGCGCTGCGTGCGGCGCAGAGGCAGAAGGACGCCGTCGCCGCGTACGAGCTCGTCTACGCGGCACTCGGCGGGTGACGCAGCTCGTCGGTCTCGACGTCGGCACGACCGGTGTCAAGGCGCTGGCGCTTTCGCCAGATGGTGGCGTGCTCGCTCGGGCCGAGGTGAGCTACGACCTCTCGACACCACACCCTGGGTGGGCCGAACAGGATCCGGAAGACTGGTGGCGGGCAGCCGAGCAGGCGCTGGCCGCGCTCGGGGGCCAGCCGACCGCGATCGGCCTCTCCGGTCAGATGCACGGTCTCGTCGTTCTCGACGATCGAGATCGCGTGCTTCGGCCGGCGATCCTGTGGAACGACCAGCGGACGGAAGCGGAGTGCGCCGAGATCGAGGAGCGGGTCGGGCTCACACGACTGATCCAGCTGACAGGGAACCGTGCGCTCACGGGCTTCACGGCGCCGAAGCTGCTCTGGCTGCGCCGCCACGAGCCGACCACGTACGCGCGGATTGCGCACGTGTTGCTGCCGAAGGACTACGTCCGCCTGCGCCTTACGGGCGAGCGCGCGATCGACGCCGCGGACGCGTCGGGCACGCTCCTCTTCGACGTCGCGGGACGGCGCTGGAGTCAGGAGATGCTCGAGGCTCTCGAGCTCGACCCGGCCTGGCTGCCACGAGCGCTGGAGTCCCCGGAGGTCTCGGGTGAGACGGCCGCCGGCGTTCCGGTCGCCGCGGGGGCCGGCGATCAGGCGGCGGCGGCACTCGGCGTCGGCGTCGACCGGCCGGGACCGGTCTCGGTGGTGCTCGGTACGTCGGGCGTCGTGTTCGCGGCCCTGCCGGCCTTCGCCGCCGATCCGCAGGCGCGGGTGCAGGCGTTCTGTCACGCCGTTCCGGGCGGCTGGCACGCAATGGGAGTCATGTTGTCCGCCGCCGGCTCGCTGCGCTGGTTGCGTGACGCTCTCGGAAGCGGGAGCGGGTATGCCGAGCTGACCGCCGCCGCCCAGGAATGGCCGCCGGCCACCGAGGGGTTGACCTTCCTCCCCTATCTCAGCGGTGAGCGGACGCCCCACGCGGACCCGCACGCCCGGGCCGCTTTCGCCGGGCTCACACTCCGCCACGACCGCGGCGCGCTCGTCCGCGCCGTCTTGGAGGGCGTCGCCTACGGGCTGCGCGACTCGCTCGAGCTGCTGCGAGAGCTCGGGGTCGACCCGCGTGCCGGCCACGTCTCCGGTGGCGGAGCTCGTAGCGAGCTCTGGCTTCGCATCATCGCCTCGGTCCTCGGCCTGCCCATCCGGCGCACGGTGGCCGACGAGGGCTCCGCATATGGAGCGGCGCTACTCGGTGGTGTGGCCGCGGGAGTCTTTGGCGACGTTCACGAGGCTGTAGCCACCTGTGTCCGTCTGCTCGAACCGGTCGAGCCGGACCCTCAGTGGTCTGCCGCGTATGAGCGCGGTTACCACCGCTTCCGATTGCTCTATCCGGCCCTTCGACCCTTGGAGGACGTATGACAACGCTCGAGGCAGCGGTCAAGTGGGGGATCCTCTCGACCGCCCACATCAACCGCAAGGTCATTCCGGGCGCCCACGCCTCGGAGAAGGTCGAGCTCATAGCCGTGGCGAGCCGCGATCTGAGACGCGCGGAGGAATACGCGCGCGAGTGGGAGATCGACCGCGCGTACGGGCCGTACGAGACGCTGCTCGATGACGCCGAAGTCGAGGCCGTGTACATCTCGCTGCCGAACACGCTGCACTGCGAGTGGTCGATCCGCGCACTCGAAGCGGGAAAGCACGTGCTCTGCGAGAAGCCGATGAGCAGGCACGTCGGCGACGTCGAGGCTGCATTCGGCGCGGCAGAGACGGCGCAGCGAATCCTGATGGAGGCGTTCATGTACCGCCACAACCCCCAGACCAAGCGGCTCAGTGAGCTCGTGGACGAGGGCGCGATCGGGGACCTGCGGCTCGTCCGCTCATGTTTTAGCTATTCGCTGTACGACGCCGAAAACATCCGCCTGCGGACGGAGTTGGAGGGCGGCAGCCTGATGGACGTCGGCTGCTACTGCGTAAGCGGGTCCCGTTTGCTCGCCGGCGAGCCCGAGCGGGTGTACGGGCAACAGTTCGTCGGTCCGAGCGGCACCGACTGGGTCTTCACCGGCACGATGCGCTCCCCGGGCGACGTCGTCGCCCAGTTCGACTGCGGGACGGCCCTTCCCGAGCGTGACCAGCTCGAGGCGATCGGAAGCGATGGGTCCCTCTTCCTCGACGATCCATGGCACTGCAACGAGCCGGTGATCGAGCTTCGCCGCGACGCCGGGATGGAGCTGATCGAGGTCGAGCCCGCCGACTCGTATCGGCTCGAGCTCGAGAACCTCAGCGACGCCATTCGGGGCGCTGCAGATCCTCTCTTAGGGCGCGAGGACGCCGCTGGTCAGGTACGCGCCATCGACGCGCTCTATCGATCGGCGGTTAGTGGTACCGCCGTGTCCCTGTAGCGCGAGAGCGCCGCCAGCGTCACCAAGCACAGGACGGCGAGCGCGAGGTACGGCACCGCGTCGCTCGTGACCGACGCGCCGGCTCCTCCCAGTGCGGCGCCACCCGCCTGCCCCGGCGCCCACGCGAGGTTGACGAGCGCAAACGCGTAGCCGTACTCGAGCCCGCTTGCCTCCGCGGCGTCCGTTACCAGGGACATCGCCGGGGTCCAGAAGCTTCCGAAGGCGAAGCCCGCACAGACGACGAGGAACGCCAGCAGCAGAGCGTGATGCGGCCAGGGGAGCAGGATCGCCACGACGGCCGAACCGGCCAGGGCGCCGATGAGTGGCGGTAGGCGGCCGTGCCGGTCCGAGATCCGTCCCAGGACCGGCGACCAAGCGGCCTCGAACGCCGCGGAGACGAGGTACGTCGCACCGACTGCGGCTGCGCCCCAACCGAGTGCCGAGAGGCGCAAGGGAGCTAGGACCGAGAGCATGCCGAAGCCAAGAGCTGGGAGGAGGCAGAGCCAGACTCCGATCTGGATCGTTCGGTTGCGCAGAAGCGCGTCCACGAGCGCCCGGAGCGGTTGTGGTTGACGAGGCGCCGTGGCGGAGGTCGTAGCCGCTGCGACCGCGAGAACGACTGCGAGCACGGCAACGGCACCGAACGCCGGCGCCGTCCCCGTGAAGGAGGCGACCGCGCCCAGCACGGGCCCGAAGAGCGCCCCGGCGATCGCCGCGCCGAATGCCGACCCGATCAGTTGGCCGCGCCGGCCGGCCGGCGCGGCAGCGACGAGCCAGGAAAGGGCTCCGGTCCACGAGAACGCGCTCGAGACTCCCTGCAGGAAGCGAGCGAGGTCCACCGTCCACACGGAATCCGCCAGGCCGAACGCCACAGTCGTCAGTGCGAGCAGGGACAGCCCCATCAGCACGGTGGGCTTGACGCCGAGACGCGCGGCGGCCATCCCGCCCGGAATCCCCGCCACGAGGGCACCGGCGGGATACATGGCCTGCAACACCCCCGCTCCGGCTTTGCCGAGATGGAAGTGGTCGACGTAGTGGGGCAGCAGCGGCGTCAGCGCCGCGAAGAACATCGTGTCGACGAAGACGATCGCCCCCGTCAGGAGGAGCAGCCTGCGCACAGGGATGTCGGCTAGCGCCAGCCCGGCTCGGGCGCGGTCATCTGGGCGAGTACGGCATCCATCGTCTGCATGATCTCGATGCTCTCGTCCAGGGGCATCAGCGGGCTCTCGAGGAGGCGCTCCCGCAGGCAACGGGCAACTTCGTCGGCTTCGTGCCAGAGACCAGTGCCCTCATGCGGCGCTTCGAAGTGGGTCCGCTCTCCCGTTCGCGAGATCAGGTCGAAGGAGGTCGGCGCGTAAAAGTCACCGTCGACTTCGATCCGGGCATCCGTGCCGACGATCGCGCCACGGGTCGGGCTCTTGGCAGCGAGAGTGCAGGTCAGGACGGCCTGAGCGCCACTCGCGTACCCGAATAACATCGACGTTTGACCGTCCACGCCCGTGAACGCCGGGTCGATGAGCGTCACGATCCGGTCGGGCTTCCCGAGGACCATCGATGCGAACGAAACCGGATAGACGCCGAGGTCCAGCAACGCGCCTCCTCCGAGCTCGGGAGCGAACAGTCGGAGGCTGGGGTCCTGCGCAAACCACTGCCCATGGTCCGCGGCGACCGTGACGATCTCACCAAGGGCTCGTTCGGCGAGCAGGCGGCGGATCTCCGCGATGTGCGGAAGGAACCGCGTCCACATCGCCTCCATCAGGAACAGTCCTTCTGCTCGCGCAGTGGCCACCAACCCTTGGGCCTCCGCAGCATTCATCGTGAACGCTTTCTCCACGAGCACGGGCTTGCCCGCATGCAGGGCGAGCAGCGCGGCGGAGTGGTGCATCGGGTGGGGAGTGGCGACGTACACGACATCGACGTCGGGGTCAGCCACCAGCGCTTCGTAGCTCGCGTGCCGGTTGGGAATGTCGAACTGATCGGCAAATCGATTCGCCGTATCGATGTGGCGCGACCCGACCGCGGCAGCCCGCCCCGACTCGGTGAACATCAGGTCAGCAGCGAACGTCTCGGCGATTCCGCCCGTGCCGATTAGTCCCCAGCCCAACCCTTCGGTCATCAGTCCGCTAACCAGTGTCGCGACGTGAGCGATGGACGCCCCATTCGGTGCCATCAGGTTGGCGTGCCGTACGCCCATCGAGAAATGCGCGCAGGCCCTCTTGCCCTTCTTCCCCGGTGCGGAGCCGCGCGGCGATCTGCGCCGTCTCTTCGCCGCCGGGCCGCTCGCGGATGAGCCGCTTTGCTTCCCGGACCGCTTCAGGGCCCGCGCTCTGTAGCTCCGTGAGGACGCGACCGACCGCAGCGTCGAGGTCCGCGGCGACTTCCTCCACCAGACCGATGCGCAAAGCGGTGTCGGCGTCGAAGCGTTCGCCGGTGAGGAAGTAACGCCTCGCATGCGCCCCGATCCTCGGGAGGACGAACGGCGAGATCACGGCCGGAATGATCCCGAGCTTCACTTCGGAGAACCCGAAGACCGCGTCCGGTGACGCGATGGCGACATCGGCGCAGGCCGTGAGACCCGAGCCGCCGCCGAGCGCATAGCCCTGCACTCGGGCAATGACCGGCGCCGGGCACCGGTCGATCGTCTCGCACATGCGGTAGAGCCGCAGTGCGTCCTCGACGTTCTCCTCGAGCGAGAGGTCGATGGCCGAACGCTGCCACTCGACGTCCGCACCGGCGCAGAAGCTCGGACCGTCCCCTGCGAGGACTACGGCCCGTGCGTCACCGACGTCCGCAAAGGCGCGGGTCAGCTCAGCGATCAGCTCGGCGTCGAATGCGTTCCGGCGCTCGGGCCGCGCGAGCGTGACCCTGAGGACGTGTGTGTCGCGCTCGATCCGCAGGCCCGCCATGCTGTGAGCTTAGAGTTGGCTCATGCTGCGAGGCGCGCTTGCCGCTGCGCTGACTCCTCTCCGCGCTGCGGGGGAGGCTCTCGACGAGGACGCCTTCGCGCCGTACGTGGACTTCCTGGCGGCGGGGGGAGTGGACGGACTGCTCGCGCTCGGCACCACCGGCGAAGGGTTCCTGCTGCCGGTCGAGCAG
>CATPAS010000163.1 GCA_955652075.1 uncultured Gaiellaceae bacterium
GAGCAGGCCGAGCCTCTCTACGAGGAGTTCTGCAGGGGCGTTGCCGCAGAGGGGGCCGCGGTCCAGAAGGGCGTCTTCGGGGCGCGCATGGCCCTCGCGCTCGTGAACGTGGGCCCGGTAACGATCGTCCTCGACTGACCGCGCCCCGGAGCGGGCTGGTGAGCCGTTTTCCGAGCAACAGGCGGGAAAATCGCCGTGCTCGAAGCCGGTTCGCTTGCTATTCTGCAAACACCACATTTCGAGCTGTTCGCGAAGTGGGCCTGCGGGCCCATTTTTTGTGACAGGAGCAAGGGCAATGGCAGCCACACACGACAAGGAGAAGCAACTGACGCGGGAGATAGCACCGAAGGTTGAGAGCGCGCTTCCGGGCACCGAGGTGCTCGCGGTCGAGCTCACCAGCCCTGAGCGGTTCACGGTGTTCGTGGACCACGTCCAGGGCGTCGACCACGCGCTCTGCGAGCGCGTCACGCATGTGTTGCGTGATTACCTCCGAGAGTACTCAGTCGACGTCTCGTCGCCCGGCTTCGAGCGGCCCGTCCGCACGCCTGCACACTTTCGCGCCGCCGTCGGTCGCCGCGTCGCGCTCCGTACCCGAGAGCGAAACCGAGTGCGCGGTGAGGTCGTCGCAGCAAACGAGCGCGCCGTCACCGTCAAAACCGAAGCCGAGTCCGTGGACATCCCGTATGACGCAATCGTGCGGGGCAATCTGATCGAGGAGGCGGGCAAGAGATGAGCCAGGAAATCGTCGAGGCCGTTCGAGACATCGAGCGGGAGAAGGGAATCGAGAGCGGCACTCTGGTCGCTGCGCTCGAGGATGCCCTCCTCGCCGCTTACAAGAAGATGCCGGGAGCCGCGCGCCACGCGATCGTCGAGATCGACGAGCAGGGCGATTTTCGCGTCTTCGCGGTGGAGCTGCCACCGGACATCGAGGAGCGCCTGATCGAAGAGGCACGCGAGCGCAAGCTCGAGGAGCTCGAGGCGCTCGAGGTCGAGACGGGAGAGCGCTCGCACACGCTCATCTCCGACGACGAGCTCGACGTCGACTGGTCCGACGTGCCGGAGCACCTGATCAAGCGTGAGGACGTCACTCCCGAGAACTTCGGACGCATCGCCGCACAGACTGCGAAGCAGGTGATCCTGCAGCGCATCCGCGAGGCTGAGCGCGCGATGATGTACGACGAGTACGTCGATCGCGTCAGCGAGGTCGTGACGGGAATCGTCCAGCAGGCCGGGGACCGCAACAACGTGCTCGTGGATCTCGGGAAAGTCGAAGCACTGCTGCCGCGTTCCGAGCAGGTCGACGGCGAGCGCTACGAGCAGGGCTCGCGCATCAAGGCCGTCATCACTGAAGTGCGGTCCGGGACGAAGGGGCCGCAGGTGATCCTGTCGCGGCGCGATCCCGAACTGATCAAGACCCTCTTCGAGCTCGAAGTGCCTGAGATTGCAGACGGGCTGGTCGAGATCCGTGGCGTTGCCCGCGAGCCCGGCTATCGCTCCAAGATCGCGGTCGAGTCGCACGCACAGGGTGTCGACCCCGTCGGCGCCTGCGTCGGCCCTCGAGGCTCGCGTGTGCGCATGGTCGTGTCGGAGCTTCGCGGCGAGAAGATCGACATCATCCCCTGGAATCCGGAGCCGGCGCGATTCGTCGCCAAGGCCCTCTCTCCAGCGCGGGTGCGCGAGGTCTTCGTCGACGACGAGACCAAGGAGGCCACGGTCATCGTTCCCGACGACCAGCTCGCGCTCGCAATCGGCAAAGAAGGTCTCAACGCACGCCTGGCTGCGCGTCTGACCGGGTGGAAGGTGGACATCCAGTCCGACACGGAGTTCGCTCAGGCAGAAGCAGCCGCAGCCTACGGTGAAGGAGCCGAGGGCGAGGAGTTCACCGGCCGCTGTTCGGCGGTGCTCTCCAACGGCAAGCGTTGTCCGAACGAGGCGCTGCCCGGCTCTCGCTATTGCGGGCTGCCGGCGCACCAGGAGCTCGCCCTCCAGGACGGCAACGGCTCGGAGCCGGCTGACGTCCCGGCAGTGGCCGAGAACGCAGCAAGCGTTGCGGTCGATCCCGGCGAGGTCGTCGCGGAGGCTGGAGGCAACGGGACAGAAGAGCCCGCGGCCGTCGAGCTCGATGAGGCGCCTCGGCTCGCGGAAGTCAAGCAGGTGCCCACCGGAGCCCCGGTCGAGGAGACGTCCGGCGACGGCGAAACCGAGGAGCATCCGCCGGCTGCGTGACCGAGCGGATCAGAAGCTGCATCGGCTGCGGGCGGAAAGCTCCTCAGGGGCAGCTCCTGCGCTTCGTGGCGGCGGACGGACAACTCGTCCCGGGCACGGGCATGCCCGGTCGCGGGGCCTACACCTGCCGTCGGCTTGCGTGCTTCGAGCGCGCAGTCTCGCGCCGCGCGTTCAACCGCACGCTGCGCAGGACCGTCCGGATCGATCAGAACCTCGCATCCCTCTACACTTGAACATCTGATGGCCAACGAATCAGGCTCAAACAGACCCAATCGCCCCATGCGGCCCCGCCAGGGCGGGGCAGGCCAGCGACGCAAGCGCCGCGTCGTGATCGACAACGCGGCCGCACGACCTCGGGACGCTCGCCAGCAGCAGCGGGAACGCGAGGCGGCACGGCCGAAGACGCCGCGCGAGGTGGTCGCCCCGACCGGGCCGATCACCGTGCCGTCCGGCGTCACCGTCCGCGACCTCTCGCAGGCGCTCGGGGTTGTCGCGCCCAAGATCATCATGTTCATGATGGGCCTGGGGAAGGCCGTGACGATCACGCAAACCCTGAGCGACGAGGAGGTCGAGCTGATTGCGGCCGAGCTCGCCCCGGAGCGCGAGTTCACGATCAAGCACGCGGCGGACGAGGACGAGGAGCCGGAGAGCTACGAGGACAGCGAGGCCGATCTTGCGCCGCGTCCTCCGGTCGTCACGATCATGGGCCACGTCGACCACGGCAAGACCACCCTCCTCGATGCGATTCGCAAGACATCGGTGGTGGCCACCGAAGCCGGTGGGATCACGCAGCACATCGGCGCGTATCAGGCGGAGCACAACGGTCGACGAATCACGTTCCTCGACACGCCCGGTCACGAAGCCTTCACTGCGATGCGCGCCCGCGGCGCGAAGGTGACGGACATCGCCGTGCTCGTGGTCGCAGCTGACGACGGTGTGATGCCGCAGACGAAGGAGTCGATCTCCCACGCGCGTGCAGCCGAGGTTCCGATCGTCGTAGCCGTGAACAAGATCGACGTTCCGGACGCCGATCCAAACCGCGTGCGCAGCGAGCTGTCGACGGAAGGATTGCAGCCGGAGGAGTGGGGAGGGACGACGCAGTTCTCGGACGTCTCTGCCAGGGAGGCCCAGAACCTCGACGACCTGCTGGAAAAAGTATTGCTCGTCGCGGACGCCGAGCTCGAGCTAACCGCGAATCCGACGGCCGAGGCCTCCGGCCCGATCATCGAGTCGCGTCTCGACGTCGGTCGAGGACCTGCGGCGACGATGCTCATCCACCGCGGCACGCTGCGCGTTGGAGATGCGATCGTCGCGGGCGACGCCTGGGGAAAGGTGCGCGCCCTCTACAACTTCCGCGGCGACAAGGTCAAGGAGGCGCGCCCGGGTGACCCGGTCGAGATTCTCGGGTTCGACAAGCCGCCTCCTGCCGGGGAGCTCGGACGCGTCGTCGAAAACGAGCGTCGGGCCCGCGAGCTTGCAAACGCACGTGGCGAGCGTCTGCGCCGCGAGCAGCTTGCGCAGGGATCGAGAGGCGTCTCGATGGAGAGTCTCTTCGAACAGATCGAGGCAGGTGCGGTCCAGGACCTCAACCTCGTCCTCAAGGGCGACGTGGTCGGCTCTGTCGAGGCGGCGGTTTCCGAGCTCGGCAAGATCCAGCACTCGGAGGTGCGCGTAAATGTCATCCACCAGGGAGTGGGCGGCATCACCGAGGGGGACATCATGCTCGCCTCGGCATCGGGTGCAACCGTCGTCGGATTCAACGTCCGGCCGAATGCCGAAGCGCGCAGCCTTGCCGAGCGCGAAGGCGTCGAGATCCGTACGTACCGCGTCATCTATCAGCTGACCGACGACATCGAGCAGGCGCTCGTCGGAATGTTGAAGCCCGTGGAGAAGGAAGAGACGCTCGGCGAGGCCGAGGTACGTGCGCTCTTCAAGGTCTCGCGGCTCGGAACGATTGCGGGCTGCATGGTCACGAGCGGCGTCATCCGTCGCTCGGCACAGGCACGCGTCATCCGCGACGGCACGGTCATCATCGAGACGACGATCTCCCAGCTCAAGCGTTTCAAAGACGACGCCCGCGAGGTGGCCGAGGGCTTCGAGTGCGGAATCCTCCTCGAGGGCTTCAACGACGTCAAAGAGGGCGACGTCATCGAGGCGTTCGAGACTCGCGAGATCGAGCGAACGACACTGGACCAGCCGCCGGCTCCCGCTGCCTCCTCTTCCTAGCCGATCAGAGCCCGGAAGTGGGCGCGGGCTACATCGGCATCCTGAGCGTCGAGCTGCATTTCCCCGAGGCGGGCTCGCTGAAGGGCAAGCGGAAGTACGTCAAGTCGGCGAAGGCCCAGCTCCAGCATCGATTCGGGGCTTCGGTCGCCGAGGTCGATCACCACGAACTCTGGCAACGGGCACGGCTCACGCTCTCCTGCGTCGCGAGGGAATACCGCGAGGCTGAGCACCTGCTCGACGAGGCCGAGCGCTACCTCGCGGGGCAGGAGTTCGAGCTCGTCCGCGCGGAGCGGGACGTGGTCACGCTGGACTAGAGGATGCCCTGAAGGATCGTGACGGTACCTGCAACCAGCAGGACCACCCCGACGGCGCGGAGCAGTTGGCCCTCGTCCAGGCGGCCCGTCAGTCGCGCGCCGAGGATCGCACCCGGTACAGACGTCAGCGCACCTACGGCGAGCAGCGTCCAGTCGACACCTCCGGGCAGATGGCCGAACAAGCCCGCGCTGCCAAGGCAAAAGCCCACGCGGCGTTGGTGCCAACAGCGCGAAGTGGGTCGACGCCGAACCGCAGGAGCGCCGGAAGCCTCAACGCACCGAGGATGAGACCGACGAAACCGCCGAGCAGCCCGATCAGCGCTCCGGTCAAGATCGCGGCCGCTGCTCTGGGGCGCCCCGAGCCGGTCTCCGGTCCGCCCGGCTGCGGGCGGAGGAGGTCGACCCCGAAGACGAGAAGTGTCACACCGATCACTACGAGGAGGGCATTTCCTGGGACCGCACCGGAAAGGAGACCTCCGATCGCGGCCCCGGCCATGGACGGTGGCGCCATCCACGCGAACAGGCGCCAGTCGATCCGGCCTGCACGAACGTGGGAGACCGCAGCAGAGAGGGCCGCGACGGCCGAGACGCCGATGTTCGTCCCGGCACCTGCGGCCGGGTTCGAGGCGGCGAGGACGAGCACCGGGAGTCTGATGTTCCCGAGCACGAGGCCCACGAGGCCGCCCGCCAGCGCGGTGACGAAGCACCAGAGGCCGACTCCGACGAGGAGGAGAGCGTGCAAGCGCTTGAATATCCCGCATGACTGATCGGATGCGCCGTGTCAATGAGTCGGTTCGCCAAGTCCTGTCGGAAGCGATCGGGCAGCTGAAAGACCCCCGCATCGGATTCGTCACGATCACCGGAGTGGAAACCTCGGCCGACCTCCGGCATGCACGGGTTTACGTGTCCGTCCTCGGCGCCGAACGAAAGCGGGCGCAGACGATCGACCGCCTCCAGGCGGCCCATTCGTTGCTGCAGGCCCGGCTTGCGCGCGAGCTCCGCATGAAACGCACTCCCCAACTGGCCTTCGAGTACGATCCGTCGGTCGAACGTGGGGTCCGCATGACACAGCTGATCGATGAGCTCGCCCCAAACGACAGCGAGTGAACTGGCGGCGGTCGCGGACGCAATCCGCGAGCACGACCGATTTGTCCTCACGACGCACGAAAACCCCGACGGTGACGCCCTAGGTTCGCTGCTCGCGGCGAACCTTGCCCTCGAGCAGCTGGGCAAGGACACCGTCATGGTCCTGCACGGCGACGCGCCGCTGCCGGGGGAGTACGGGTTCATGCCGCTCGGCGACCTCCAGCGACGCTGGCCGGACGATGTCGCGGAGCGTGTCCTCCTTGCCGTCGACTGCGCGAACGAGAGCCGGATCGCGGACCCCGAGGTGCTCGGGCGGGTCCCGCTCTCCATCAACATCGACCATCATCACGACAACACCCGGTTTGGCCGGATCAACCTGATCGTGCCCGATGCATCGTCGACGGGCGAAGTGCTGCGCGATCTCTTCCGCGAGCTCGGCGTCGAGCTGACCCCGGACATCGCCGAGGCGCTCTACATCGCGCTCGTCACGGATACCGGACGGTTTCAGTATACGAACACGACGCCCAAGGCCCTGCGCCTAGCCGCCGAACTGGTTGACGCCGGGGCAGATGTCCACCGAGTGTTCCAGGGTGTCTACGAGTCAGTGCAGTTCGCAAAGCTCAAGCTGCTCGCACGCGCTCTCGAGCGCGCACAAGTCTTCGAAGGTGGACGCATCGTCGTGTCCTACCTCCTGCGCACGGACTTCACCGAAGTCGGCGCGGCCGAGCCCTACTCGGAAGGAATCATCGACTTTCTGCGGGCGGTCGAGGGCGCAGACATGGCCGTGCTCATCCGCGAGCCGCCTCGCCAGGACGGCCCGGCCAGGCGAGTCAGCCTGCGAGCGAGCATCGACGAGCTCGACGTGTCGGCGATCGCCCGCAAGTCGGACGGAGGCGGGCACCGGCAGGCCGCAGGTTTCTCCAGCGAGGCGTCGATCGAGGAGATCACGGACTTCGTGCGCCGGGAGTTCCTTGCCTCCTCGCGCGCTTAACCCAGCGGGGATCGTCCTCGTGGACAAGCCCGGCGGGCCGTCGTCGTTTGCGATCGTCTCGGATCTCCGACGTCGGACGGGAGCGCGCACCGGCCACGCTGGAACTCTCGACCCTTTTGCGACAGGCTTGTTGCTTTTGTTGTCCGGTTCGGCAACTAAGTTGGCTTCATGCTTCGTCGGGCTCGACAAGCGGTACGTGACGGATGTCGACCTCACGGCGCGGACCGCCACAGGCGATCCGGAAGGCGCCGTCGTCGAACGTCTGCTTCCCCCGACTCGAGCAGTGTTGGAACGACGGCTCGCGGGCCTCCGCGGTGAGATCGAGCTGCCGATCCCGGCCACCTCGGCCGTGAAGATCGGTGGGGAGCGCGCGTACAAGCTTGCCCGTCGCGGCATCGAGGTGCAGATGCCGATACGGCGCTCTCGTGTCGAGGCGCTCGATGTCATCGCGTATACCGGCGAGGAGGTGCAACTCGATCTTCGCGTCAGCTCCGGGACCTACGTACGGGCGATCGCGGATGCTCTGGGAGGCCACTGCCGCACATTGCGTCGACTCGAGATCGGCCCGTTCTCGGTCGACGAAGCGGATCCCGGCTACTTCATCCCGGCCGACGAGGCGCTCGCACGGCTGTGAAGGTCGCCCACCGCCCAGAGGAGCTGACGGCCGACGATTGCGTCGCTGCCATTGGCACCTTCGATGGTGTGCATCGTGGTCATCGTCGGGTGCTGGAGACAGCCCGCGCCGCCGGGGCGCCCATTACAGTCGTGACCTTCTGGCCACACCCGCGGCTGGTGCTCGGAAACAGAGTTGAGCTCCTGTCGACCCTCGAACGCCGGGTCGAGCTCCTCGAGGGAGCGGGTGTCGACGAGGTCCTCGTGGTCGAGTTCACGCCCGAGCTCGCGGCGCGTGAGCCCGCCGACTTCGCCGAATCGCTCCTGCGGCAGATCGGAGCGAAGGTCATCGTGGTCGGTGAGAACTTCCGCTTCGGACGCGCGGCAGCCGGAGACGCCGCACTGCTCGAGCGGCTCGGTTTCGACGTGCGGACGGTCCCGACCGTCAGGGGCGTTTCGTCGACCGAGGTCCGCGGCCTGCTCCGCAAAGGGGACGTCGGCGGGGCCGCCCAGTTGCTGGGGCGCCCGCCGGAGCTCGAGGGAACCGTCGTTCTCGGAGATCAACGAGGCGGAACGCTCGGCTACCCAACGGCGAACGTCTCGGTGCCTGACGAGCTCCTCGTGCCGGCGTACGGCATCTATGCCGGTTCCGCACTCGGACACCGCGCCGCCATCTCGATCGGCGTGAATCCGCACTACGGGGGCGATGAGCGCCGGATCGAACCGTATCTGCTCGATTTCGAGGGCGACCTCTACGGCCGGCGCCTCGTCGTGGAGCTCTGGCGGCGGCTGCGGGAGGAGCGGGCGTTCTCGAGCGAGGAGGAGCTGGTGGCTCAGATCGCGCGCGACGTCGAAGAGGCGCGTGCCGCTGAGCGACCCGGATGAGCTGCCCCGGACTGCGGAGAGACGGGTTGGCCGGCCGCTCGCGTGCCGATCGAGGAATGCACCGCAGCAATGCGCCCGTAGTTCCTTCTGAAACAACCAGCACGCAAGTTTCCGCAAAGAGCGGAGTCTTCTTGCACGTGAAGTCGGATTCGGGAGACGTGGCCCCAAAATTGACCGTGATCGAGAGCGTGAGGTGTCTCGAGTGCGGCGCGGTGTACGCCAAGCCCTCCGGCGGCGGCACGACTCGGGAGAACCCCGGTTGCCCCGACTGCGGGTACGTGGGGTGGGTCGGCGCCGACGTCAAGGCCTTCAGCGAGTCGTGGCTGCGGCGCCACTTCGACGCGGGTCGCCTGCAGCACCCGCACGGCTGACGACGCTGACGCCGCCGAAGTAGTGATGGGGCGCAGGCCAGCGCCTGACGCGTCGCCCCCGAGCTTCGAGCTCGTCGAGTGCGGCTTCGTTCACGCCCGGTTCGGCGTTGACCACGTCGGGTGCAGCATGGAAGCGCGCGCGCTCGACCGCGGCCACCGCAGTTAGGCCCTCGTCGAGGATGCCGGCGACGACAGTGAGGAGCGCAGTCCTGAGCCGAGTTCCGCCTGCCGCGCCCGCCGCGAGCGAAAGGCCGTCACGGTCAAGCGCCAGCAGCGGCGCCATCATGCTCTGCATCCGGGACCCGGGCTCGAGGCGGCCGCGGAGCAGGTCGGCTTCGCCCAGCATGCTGTTGAGATGAAGGTCGAGCCCCGGGATGAAGTCTCCCGAGCCGAGCCCGAGGCTGGACGTGAACGCACAAGCGTTGCCCTCTCGGTCCACAACCGAGACGTTTGTCGTGTCACCTTGCAGGTCGGCCGACGCACCGAAGGCGTCGACGAGGGCGAGGACCCGCTCGGTGTCGTCGAGGCCGTGGAGGCGCGGCAGCCGCGACACGGTTTCGGGGACCGCGGACAGACCGCCGCGCGTGGCAAGACGACCACCCGCATACCCGACCTCGACCGGATCGGTCCAGCGTGACTCGTACGCGTCGAAGTCCGCGCGGGTCAGGAGACCGCCTCGCTCCGCAGACAGTGCCAGCAGCTCGGTCGCGATCGCGCCGCTGTACACCGCCGAGGCGTCGTCGGCGAGCACCTCGAGCGCCGCGACCAATCCCGGCTGCTCGAGCCGGTCACCGGCCTCCAGCAACTCGCCGCCGGGCGCATAGATCACGGCGCCTTCGTTCATCGTCATTACGGGTGCCAGCATCGCGAGGCACGCCGCGTGTGCCGGCGGAAAGTCGACGCCGTCGTGCGCGAGCCGGACCGCGGGCTCCACGAGTCGCCGCCACGGCAGCCGGCCGTGCTCGCGTGCAAGCGCCTCGAGGCCGCCCGGCAGTCCAGGCACTGCGCATGAAGCCGGACCGACGGCGTAGTGAACGAGCTCTGCACCGAAGGGGACGTCGAGGTGGATCAGCTCGGCTTCCCGCGGCTCTTCTCCCAAGCCGGGGACGGCGACGAAGCAGTCGAGATTGCGAACGCGTCCGCTCGCGGCCTCGAAGTAGACCGCATGACCGCCCCCGAGCAGACCCGTCATGACCGTCTCGGCGACGCATGACGCAAGCGACGCTGCGACCGCTGCATCCGCCGCGTTGCCGCCGTCCTCGAGGATCTCGATTCCCGCAGCCACCGTTGCCGGGTGGCCGCCCGCCACAGCCGCTTGCATCGAGAGAGACGCTACCGCCCACTGCACGTACCGGCGCGCCGATAGGTTGCAGGGGTGGCTGATGCAGGTGAGCAGCTGCCGCTGGTGCATGCCCGCGGACTCGTGAAACGCTTCGGCGAGCTCGTCGCCGTCGACGGGATCGACTTCGACGTGCAGCGCGGGGAGGCCTTCGGGTTCCTCGGCCCGAACGGCGCCGGCAAGACCTCGACGATGCGAATGATCGGCTGCGTCTCGCCGCCGTCGGGCGGCACGCTGCGCATCCTCGGTCTCGATCCGGTCACCAAGGGCGCTGACATCCGCGCGCGACTGGGCGTGGTGCCGCAGCAGGACACGCTCGACATGGATCTGACGGTGCGCGAGAACATCATCATCTACGGGCGTTACTTCGGCCTGCCGCGCAGCGACCTGGGCAGGCGGGCCGACGAGCTCATCGATTTCGTGCAGCTGGGCGAACGGGCGAACGACAAGGTCGAGCCGCTGTCGGGCGGGATGAAGCGCCGGCTCACGATCGCCCGCTCGCTCGTGAACGACCCCGAGGTCATGCTCCTCGACGAGCCCACCACCGGGCTCGATCCACAGGCACGGCACACCGTGTGGGATCGACTCTTCCGGTTGAAGCAGCGCGGCGTCACGCAGATCCTCACGACGCACTACATGGACGAGGCCGAGCAGCTCTGCGACCGCCTCGTGGTCATGGACAAGGGCAAGATCGCTGCGGAAGGCTCGCCGCAGGAGCTCATTCGCCGCTATTCAACGCGCGAGGTGGTCGAGCTTCGCTTCCGCGATGAGAACCGACCGGAAGCGGTGGCGGCCGAGCTCAAGTCGCGTCTGGACGGATTCGTGCGGAGGCTCGAGGCGCTGCCGGACCGGCTGCTGCTCTACACGGACGACGGCGACGCCACCGCTTCACATGTCCACGAGCTCGGTCTACAGCCTGAGAGCGTGCTCGTCCGGCGCTCCACGCTCGAGGACGTCTTCCTTCACTTGACGGGGCGGACGCTGGTGGACGATTGAGCAGCCTGGCTCTGCCGCTCCGAGTCTTCGAGTACTGGCTGATGCAGTATCGGCGCGTCTGGCGCGGCACGGCGATCACGAGCGTGGTCAACCCCGTCTTCTATCTCGGCGCGCTGGGTGTCGGGCTGGGAACGCTCGTGAACAAGTCCGCGGGCAGCTC
>CATPAS010000164.1 GCA_955652075.1 uncultured Gaiellaceae bacterium
AGAGCATGCAGCCGGCTGAGCTCGACGTCGTCCAGTACTTCACCTTGCCTGCTTCGACTGCAACCGCCGGCGACTTCTTCGCAGCGATGATGTCGTTCCCTTGATGCGGTCCACCCGGCCGGGGCGCGCCGAAGTCGTCGATGTACTGGACCTTGCCGACCACCGGAAAGATGATGTGCTCCGGAACCGTGTTGGCGGCGAAAGCCACGGCGGAGCCGACGGTCAGGCCGACCGTCGCGGCGAGGAAGAGAACCCCTCGGGCTGTCGTCCGGTCGCGTCTCATGAGAGGACGGGCGCTCCGGTTCGCGCTCGAAGGGTGGGACGGTAGCAGGCGCCTCGGCGCAAGTCAGCCTCAGTAGAGTCCTGCGCGCATGAAGATCGCCGTCTGCGTCAAGCAGGTCCCCGAGGGGAACAGCCGGATCGACCCCGAAACCAAGCGGCTCGACCGCTCGGGCGAGGGTGCCCTGAACGCGTTCGACGCGAATGCCGTCGAAGAGGCTCTCCGGCTGAAGGACGCGACCGGCGAGGGCGAGGTAGTCCTGGTCTCGATGGGGCCGCCCAAGGCGCAGGATGCGCTACGCAAGGCTCTCGCAATGGGTGCGGACCGTGCGGTCCTCGTCACCGACGAGGCTGCGGCAGGGTCCGATCTCGTCGCCACGAGCTACACGCTGGCGAAGGCGCTCGAGCGCGAAGGCGCGGACGTGATCCTGTTCGGGCAGCAGGCCGGCGACTCGGACGGCGCGGTGTTGTGGGCGGCGGTTGCGGATCGCCTGCGTCTTCCGGTCGTGTCGCAGGCGGCGGAGATAACTCAGGCGGACGGGAAGCTGACCGTGAAGCGTCAGACGGAATTTGGCTATGACGTCATCGAAGCCCCGCTCCCCGCGGTGGTCGCCGTGTCCGATGCGATCAACGAGCCACGGTATCCGTCGCTCAAGGGGATCATGGGAGCGAAATCGAAGGCACAAGCGACGTTGTCGCTCTCTGATCTCGGCGTCGAGGGAGACCGCGCCGGCGAGCAAGGGTCGCGCACCGAGGTGTACGGGCTGAACGATCCGCCGGCACGCAGCGAATCGAAGAAGATCGAAGACAACGGCAACGCCGCGCAGGCGATCCTCGACTTCCTCGCGGAGAAGCGCCTCGTATGAGCACACTCGTCTTCCTCGAGCATCACGGCCACGAGCTGCTGAAGGGGTCGCTCGGCGTGCTCTCGAAGGCGGCGGCCTTCGCCGACGCTGACGTCGCGGGCGTCGTCATCGGCTCCAAGGTTCGCGCGCTCGCCGACCAAGCGGGAAAGTTCGGGGCTCCGAAGCTCTACGTCGCCGACGACGCGCGCCTCGAGGCGCCGTTGCCGCAGCCTCGAGTCGACGTGCTCGCACAGCTCGTGCGGGACAAGGGAATCGACACGGTGCTGTTCGGCAACTCCGTGCTCGCCGCAGATGTCGCTGCGGGACTTGCCGCACGGCTCGATGCGGGCCTGAACTGGGACCTCGCCGACCTGGTGCAACAGGACGGCAAGCTCGTCGGCAAGCGGCCGGCGCTGCAGGACTCCGTCTACGTCGACGTCGGCTGGAAGTCCGAGCCGCGGATCGCGCTCTTCCGTTCCGGCTCCTTCGATCCTGTCGCCGCCGGCGGCTCCGCGCAGGTCGAGGACGTGGCGGTGGCGCTCGAGGACTTCTCGACGTCCGCGCGCATGGTCGACCAGGCGCACGAGGAGAGCGAGGGCCCGTCGATCGAGGACGCACCCGTCATCGTGGCCGGCGGCCGCGGGCTCGGCGGTCCTGAGAACTTCACGCTCGTGGAAGAGCTCGCGAAGGCATTGGGCGGTGCGGTCGGCGCGACGCGCGCCGTCGTGGACGCCGGCTGGTACCCGTATTCGACGCAGGTCGGACAGACCGGGAAGACGGTGTCGCCGAAGCTCTACATCGCGTGCGGCATCTCGGGCGCCATCCAGCACAAGGTCGGCATGCAGAGCTCGGGTGTGATCGTGGCGATCAACAAGGATACGAATGCGCCGATCTTCGAGTTCTCGGATCTCGGCGTCGTCGGCGACGTGCACGAGGTCGTGCCCAGATTGACCGAGCTCGTCAGAGCGCGCAAGGCCTCGTGACGAAGCCCGCAGACTTCCCGCCTCCGTTTCGGGCGGCGGACTTCGTCGCCGCCCCGAGCGATCCGCAGGACGAGCGCATCGAGGTCGGCGTCCTGATCGTGGGCGCAGGCCCGGCCGGGCTCGCCTGTGCGATCCGGCTCGGGCAGCTGCTGGAGGATGCCCGGGAGGTCCGCGAACGGCTGGGCGAGGTTCCCGTTGCAGTGCTGGAGAAAGGCAAGCAGGTGGGCTCGCATCTCCTGTCCGGCGCCGTCGTCAACCCGCGCGCGTTGCGCCGCCTCTTCAAAGGACGCAAACGCATCGACGAGATGCCGTTCTATGGACCCGTCGCGCACGAATCGGTCTACTTCCTGACGAAGCAAAACGCGTTGCGCATTCCCGCGCCGCCGACGATGAGGAACGACGGCAATTACGTCGCGTCGCTGTCGCGACTCGGCCGCTGGCTCGCGGAGCAGGCGGAGGAAGCAGGTGCGATGCTGCTGCCCGAGACGGCGGCGGAGAAGCTGCTGGTTTCGGACGGAAGGGCACGTGGCGTCAGGACCGGCGACAAGGGCCGCGGACGTGACGGGCAGCCGCTGGGGAACTTCGAGCCCGGCGCGGATCTGGTTGCGAAGGTCACGGTCCTCGCCGAAGGGACGCAGGGACACCTCACGGGCGTCGCGCTCGACCGGTTCGGCCTCGCGGGCGAGAACCCGCAGGTCTGGGCGCTCGGGGTGAAGGAGGTCTGGAAGGTCGCTCGCCCGCTCGACCGTGTCATCCACACGATGGGCTGGCCGCTGCGGCCGGGAGCGAAGTACCGCGAATTCGGCGGCTCGTTCATCTACCCGATGGGCGAAGACATGCTCACACTCGGGATGGTCGTCGGCCTCGACTACCGCGACGTCGAGCTCTCCGTCCACGACCTGTTGCAGGAACTGAAGACGCATCCGCTCGTGCGCAAGCTGCTGGAGGGCGGCGAGCGGGTCGAGTGGGGCGCCAAGACGATTCCCGAGGGCGGCTTCCTTGCGCTCCCGAAACAGCTGCACGCTCCGGGTTTGCTGATCTGCGGCGACGGTGCGGGTCTCGTGAACGTCCCCGCCCTGAAGGGAATCCACTACGCGATCGAGTCCGGCTCGCTGGCGGCCGAGGCAGCGTTCGCTGCTCTGCAGCGCGGGCAGACGCCGGCGACGCCCGGCGCGCTCTCGGTGTACGACGACGCGCTGAAGCAGAGCTTCGTCTGGAAGGACCTCTACGAGGTTCGCAACATGCGCCCGGCGTTCGGCCGTGGCTTCGTCGTGGGCGGCGCGCTCGCGGGTGCGATGACCGCGACAAAGGGCCGCTTCCCGCGCCGGGACTTGCAGCTCGAACGAGACGTCGACGTCGATCTGATCCGAACCGACCGTGCGAAGAGCTACCCGGCACCGGACGGCAAGCTCACGTTCGACAAGCTCTCGTCCGTCTTCGCCGCCGGGAACAAGACGCGCGACGACCAGCCGAACCACATCGTCATCCGGCGAGACGTCCCGCCGGACCTCGCGGAGCTCTGGGAACGAATGTGCCCGGCGCAGGTCTACGAGGCCACGGAGACCGGCGTCGACGTCACGCCGTCGAACTGCGTCCAGTGCGGAGCGATCACCGCGAAGGGCGGCCGGCTCACCCCGCCCGAGAGCGGCAGCGGCCCCGAGTACAAGCTGACCTAAGAGAGCCGCGGCCGGGTGTCGGACACTGGGACGTGGATGAATCCGCCTGGCCCCTGAGAGCGTAGGAGTTGCATGCGAAGACGACTGACACTGTTGCTGGCGCTGGCGGCCCCCTTCGTGCTCGCCGGCTGCGGCAAGGGCAAGTACTAAGTACTAGAAGTACCATCCGCGTCGTGGCCACGACGGGAACGCTGATCTCGCTCGACGACGTCTATCGGGCGCGCGAGCGCATCGGCGATCGACTGCACCGAACGCCACTGCTCCGTTCGGCCACGCTCTCGGAGCAGGTCGGCGCCGACGTCCGGTTCAAGGCCGAGCTCTTCCAGCGCACCGGCTCCTTCAAGCCGCGCGGCGTGCTGAACAAGCTCGCGACGCTCACCGACGACGAAAAGCAGCGCGGCGTGATCTCGATCTCGGCGGGGAACCACGCCCAGGCAGTCGCCTATGCAGCAGCATCCCAAGGTATCGACGCACTCGTCGTGATGTGGCAGACCGCGAGCGGGATGAAGATCGCCGCGGCACGCGGTTACGGCGCAACGATCGATACCGAGGCGGCCGACATTCCGGCGGCGTTCCTGCGGCTCGAGGAGCTGACGGAGTCGACGGGACGCACGCTGGTTCATCCATACGACGATCCGTACGTCATGGCGGGCCAGGGAACCGTCGGCCTCGAGATGCTCGAGGACGCGCCGGACGCGGACATCGTCCTGGTTCAGGTCGGAGGCGGCGGGCTGATCTCGGGGATCGCCACCGCAGTCAAAGGGCTGAGACCGGAAGCGCGCGTGATCGCGGTCGAGCCGGAGCGCTCGCCCGCTCTCCACGAGAGCCTGAAGGCAGGCGAGCCGGTCACCGTCGAGGCGAACTCGATCGCCGACGGCCTCAACGGACCCTATGCAGGCGCGAACTGCGTCCGGGTGTGCACAGAGCTCGGAGTCGAGTCCGTGCTTGTCACCGAGCGCGCTCTTGAGGAGGCTTTTCGCTTCATGTACGGGCGGATGAAGCTCGCCTGTGAGGTCGCCGGAGCGGCGACTGCGGCTGCTTTGCTCTCCGGCGTGGTCGAGCCC
>CATPAS010000165.1 GCA_955652075.1 uncultured Gaiellaceae bacterium
TCCGGACCTCGTAGCCCGCGTTCTTCAGATACAGCGAAACGAAGGACGCGATCGACGCTTCGTCCTCGACGACGAGCACTGACTGCGTGCCGGCGCTCACGAAGACGCCCCTAGGGACTGGTAGACGACAAGGGGAACGGGAACAAGAACCCCGGCAGCGCGCCGTAGTCCCCACCATTCACGGAGTACGAGCCGTCGTCTGCGCCGTTCGCGCCGTTCAGCGTCACGGTCCCCTTGCCGACGAACGAGAGGTTGATGCCGCGTCCCCTGACGACGATCCGGAACCACCCACCGATGATCCGGAACCGCACCTTCGTGCCGCCCCAGCTGGTCGTTGTGTCGTTCCGGCTCTTGGACCAGGAGTCCCCGGTCACGACCGGCCCTGTGCCGTCGCCGTCGAGCGGGTCGCTGAACGTCACCGAGCCACGGGCAAAGCTCCCGATCACGCCGCCTCGCCCCGAGATCGTGATCGTGCCCCGCCCGTCGCGCACGGATAGCGTGCCGTCGCTGGGACCCTTGTCGCGGGCAGCCGAAGCTGCCGGAAGGACCAGCGCTACGAGCATGGCAAAGGTGAGGAGCTGCCTCATCACCAGTCAGTATCGACCGTTCAATTGTGCCCTGCATCATTGGAACGTAAGGAGATTGTAAGGCGGTGACGGCACTCGTCCTCGCTGCGGCGGCGGCGCTGGCGGCACCAGGGCCGCCACTGCTCGACCTCCGCGTGACGAACGGCTCCGCGCCCTATCTCGGCGACCGGCGCCTGCTGACAACCGTGAGCCCGAACAATGACGGCTTCCGCGACACGGCGATCGTGCACTTCCGGCTGACACGCGCCGCGACGGTGCGAATGGAGGTCGTCGCGACCAACATGGTGCGCGCGGGCAAGGGCGGGACGACGATCGTGTGGCGGACGGCGAGGCACTTTGCCGCCGGCGCAGGCACCCTCACGTGGCGTCCGGCGCGTGACACGCAGCCACGCACGTACGTGATGCGCCTCCGAGTCGGCGGGCGCGTCTACGGCGGCAACGGCCCGAGTGGACCGCAGGACGCACCGGTCGTGCGTGTCCAGGGAATCGACGCGGTCTTTACGAAGCGCAGCTATGCACCGGGCGAGTCCGCCGAGCTCCGGCTTGCGACCGACGCGCGCCTGTTGCGGCTGCAGGTCTTCGCCTACCAGTCTCCGGGCCGTCCGAGCGAGCAGGACGTCAAGACGAGCGGGCTCGCCATGACCGGCCCGATTCGCGTGGACTGGAGCGCGCACCGTGACCGCCCGGCGCTCCTCCGCGTCGTTCGCGCGGGCGATTGGCCAAGCGGCCTCTACTTCCTACGCGCGACCGCAGCCGACGGCAGGGTCGGTTACGCACCCTTCATCGTCCGGCCGCGCAGACTCGGCACGAACCGCGTGGCCGTCGTGCTCGCGACCAACACCTGGGCGGCGTACAACTTTGCCGACGGCGACGGTGACGGCTGGGGCGACTCCTGGTACGTCACCGGACGTCACCGAAGCGTCGACCTGCAGCGGCCGTTCCTCGACTTCGGCGTGCCGTTCCGCTTCCACGACTGGGATCTGGAGTTCATCGCGTGGCTCAACCGGACCGGCAAGGCAGTGGACTTCCTGTCGGACGAGGATCTCGGTGCCGTCAGCAGCGGTGAGGAGCTGGCGCGGCGGTACGACCTCGTCGTCTTCCCTGGACACGAGGAGTACGTCACCCAACACGAGTACGACGTGATCGAGCAGTACCGCAACGCTGGCGGCAACCTCGCCTTCCTTGCCGCCAACAATCTGTATCGGCGCGTCGACCGTGTCGGGCAGCGGCTCGTGCGGCGGGCACTGTGGCGGAAGCTCGGGCGACCCGAGTCGCGCATCGTCGGAGTCCAGTACGTCGGCTCGGATCACGGACAGAGGCAGGCCGGCTACGTCGTCACCGGAGCGGCAGCCGCGCCGTGGGCATTCGACGGCACCGGTCTCCAGGACGGTGACGTCTTCGGGCGCTACGGGATCGAGATCGACGCGCGAACGCCGGCGTCGCCGCATGGCCTCCAGGTGCTGGCGCACATTCCCGATCTGCTCGGACCCGGTCGATCGGCGGAGATGACCTACTACGAAACGCCGGCCGGCGCGAAGGTCTTCGCGGCGGGCGCGCTCAACTTCGGCGCGTCGCTCGGCCGGCCTGAGATCGACCGCCTGCTCGCCAACGTCTGGGCTCGCCTGAGTCTCCCTTGAGAAGGACCAGCCGACGCCTCCGCGAAGATGCAGAGCGTGACCGACGAGACACGTTCCAACCGCACGGCCCGGCTGCTGATCGCGCGCCTCGACGCGCTGGCGCAGGTCGCCTCGACCCTGAAAGGCTCGGAGGCTGAGCGGCTGGTCGAGCTCGCGTCGGTCGCGACGATGCACGCGGTCGCGCTCGAGACCCTGCACGCGGAGAAGGCCGAGGAGATCTGGCGCGACGCACACGCCCGGCACCCGCAGCTGCCCGAGGTCGTCGTCGAGCTGCCCGACCAGCTCGCGGCCTGACTAGTACTGATAGAAGCCGCGTCCCGTCTTGCGGCCTAGCGCGCCCTCCTGCTGCATACGCACGAGCCGCTCCGGCGCGGCCATTCGTTCTTCGCCGAGTTTCCCGTGCAGAGCCTCGGACGCGTGGACGTGCACGTCGATGCCGATCAGGTCGATCAGGGCGCACGGGCCCATCGGCCAGCCGGCACCGTTCGTCATCGCCTTGTCCATCTCTTCCGGTTCGACTCCCGCTTCGTCGAGGACGCGCACGCAGTCGTTCAACAGCGGAATGAGGATGCGATTGACGATGAACCCCGGCGTGTCGTTGCAACGCACCGGCTGCTTGCCGGCCTTCTCGGCCCACGCGTAGGCCGCGTCGACCGCTTCGTCCGAGCTTTCACGCCCGCGGACGATCTCGACCAGCGGCAGAACCGGGGCCGGATTGAAGAAGTGCATGCCGACGACACGCTGCGGCCGCTCCGTCGCCTCGGCGATCTCGGAGACGGACAGCGCGGAGGTGTTCGTCGCGAGGATCGCCTCGGGCCGGGTGACGCGGTCGAGCTCCGCGAACAGCTCACGCTTGAGCTCGAGCTCCTCGAGCGCAGCTTCGATGACGAGATCGCAGTCGGCAAGCTCGCCGAGATCCGTCGTCAGCGTAAGACGCCCAAGTGCAGCGTCCCGGTCCGCGTCCGAGAGCCGGCCTCTTTCGACGCCCCGGGTCAGGTACCGCTCGATGGTCGCGCGGCCGCGCTCGCCGAGCTCGTCGTTCACCTCTCGGCCGACCGTTTCGAACCCGGACTGGACGCTGACCTGCGCTATCCCCGCCCCCATCGTGCCGAGGCCGACCACGCCGACTTTCACGATCTCCACTAGGCGGCCGCTCGAGCGACGATCCACCGGAAGGAGACGTCGCCGTGTCCCGGCTCGTGCTGGGCGACGACCTCGTTGCGGAGCTGCTCGAGACCGGACTCCTCGAGCAGCGGCGAATAGGCCTCGCCACCAAGCGAGGCGAAGAACATCGGCGCGCCTAGCCAGTCGTCGTCGACGTCCTCCCCCGCGTCTCCGACGCCGAACGTGCCGAGGAAGAGGCCTCCGTCGCGAAGCCAGAGGCCGATGCGAGCGATCAGGCCGGGCTGCTCCTCGACCGGAACGTGCCCGAAGACGAAGAGCGCCACGACCGCGTCGAATGTGCCCGGTGCGACGTCGAGCTCCATCACGTCGCCGTGGATGAAGCTCGCCTCGGGGACGTGATGCCTCGCGAGCTCGATCTGCACGGCAGAAATGTCGACTCCGGTGACGCGATGGCGACGGGCCAGCTCGCGAGTAGTCGGCACGCCACGGCCGCAACCTAGCTCGAGCACATCGGCGCCGTCGTCGAGCCGTTCGTCGAGATCGCGAACCCATTCCGTGACGGGGGAATCGACCTGGCCCGCCCATTCCGCGTAGCGCAATGCGATCGCGTCGTAGCCGCGAGCGACGATCTCTTTCGGTTCCCGCGCAGCCGCGCGCCCTGCCATCTCCCCCACGCGCGGAGAGTAACGA
>CATPAS010000166.1 GCA_955652075.1 uncultured Gaiellaceae bacterium
CCCGTGCCTCGGGAACGCGATCGAGCGCGCCTGCGACATCAGCCGGAAGCTCTCTGCGGGTCGCCATCGGAAGTCCTGTTTGCCCCGGGCGCCAGGAACTAACCGTCGACGAGCAGCCCTTGCAACGGACCGAGCAGTCGGCGCGAGCGGCGAGACACGCCCGGCAGAAGGCAGAGCCGGTGCGTCGGCGGCAAGCCGGTGCGGCGACGTTCGTACTGCTCTTCCGCGATCGGCTTCCAGAGCTCGTCCACGACGCGAACCGGATCGGCCGACACCTCCCGCTCCGGGCGCTCCAGGTGCTCGGCCCACAACCGCAGCCTCGTCGCCCGTGCAAGCTCGGCGTCGCGCGTCACGACGTTCATCTCGGTGTCGTTGAAGAGCGAGTGCTCGTTGAGATTCGCCGAGCCGAGCGTCAGCCAGCGATCGTCCACGATCCCGATCTTCGCGTGAACATAGACGGGGGAAGGACCGCGCTCGCCGAGAGCGCGCAACGTGCACGCAAGCACACGCCCGGCGCCGTCGTCGGCTTCGATCAGGTCTGCCAGCTGGCCGCGCGTATCGTCGCCTCCGTCGTTCGGATTCGCGGGGAGGAGCAGCACCAGACGAAACTCGTCGGACGGCGGGGTTGCAACCTTGTCGACGAGAATCGTGACGACCTCGCTCGACCAGAGAAACTGGTTCTCGAGATAGACGAGGCGCTCCGCGGAGCGGAGCGCGCGTACGTACGACTCGAGGATGCGGAAGTCGCCGCCTGCGACCGACTCGTAGACGCGCTCGGGCACAGTGCGGACGACCTGTACATCGACGTTGCCCGTGCGCCGCTGGTGCTTCGGCTCCGGGAGTGTTTCTCCCGTGACGTCGTGCCAGCGCCGGACGAAATGGGCCCCAACGTCCGTCACCGCCGGACCGCGAACGAGGCAAGCAGCGTCGTGCCAACCGAGCTCCCCGCGCGCAGGGTGCGCGCTGCTGTCGAACCGGTCGCCCGACTCCGTCGTCAGGTCGATGCCGCCGACGAAAGCGATGCGGTCGTCGATCACGCAGATCTTCTCGTGGTGGCAATGCATTGGACGCTCTTTCGGGTCCGCCACGGCCTCGATCTTCGTGCCGACCGTGAGCGCATGGAGGACGCGAGCGACGTCCTTGCGGTCGGGACGGAAGAGCGGCAGCGGTGAGCCCGCCCAGAGAAGGACACGCACGGGAATCTGCTCGGCCAGCTCCGCCAGCAGCTCCCTCAACTCAACCCGGACGGGCTCGCGCACGAGCGCGAAGTCGGGCGTCACGAACCAGCCGGCGAGGTGCACGTGCGACCGCGCGTTACGCAGCTCCTCGGCAACGCGGGGCAGCGCCTCCGCGCCGTCGATCAGGACCTCGAGCGTGCAGCCCGACCGTGGCGGCGGGTCGCTCGAGGCCCACAGGCCGGAATCGGGAGGCTCGAGTGCGCGCTCCCAGCCGATTCGCCGCAGCCGCCGCTCGTGATGCGAGCGGACGAGCCGCTGCACACCATGGCCGACGAGCTTGTCGAACGCGAGCAGTGGGTCCAGCACAGGCAGACTCTTGCCCGTGCTTGCCGTCCCGCCAACCCCCTTGATCTGCCTTGATCCGGGGCACGGCACGATTCCCGCGATCGGCAGGCAGACCGAGCCCATCGGCCCGGGCTCCTCGCAGCTCAAGATCAAGGACGGCGGCGGCACGGCAGGCGAAGCGCCGGTGGCGCTCGCGATTGCCCTCCGCACGCGGGCGCTGCTCAAACACGATGGGTACCGGGTGGCGATGACGCGCAGCGGACCGACCTACGCGGGAGGGAACATCGACCGCGCGCGTTTCTGCAACGTGCGGCGCGCTGCGCTGATGATCCGGATTCACGCCGACGGCGCGGCCGACTCGTCGCTCAACGGGGTCAAGACGCTCGTGCCTGCGCTTCATCGCGGTTGGACCGACGACATCTACGCGGCGAGCGTGCGCGCCGCCCGCAAGGTGCAGGCCGCGGTCGCCGCTCAGACAGGCGCGCGCAACCTCGGCCTCGTGCCTCGTTCCGACCTCACCGGCTTCAACTGGGCGAACGTGCCGGCGATCCTCGTCGAGTGCGGGTTCATGACGAACCCTGCCGAACGACGACTCCTGCAGTCGGCGCCCTATCAACTGAAGATCGCCCGCGGTCTCGTCGCCGGCGCGGAAGCCTTCGCGCCGCGCTAGGTATAGTCCTAGGCGGCGCAGTCGGCGCAGGCACCGGTGAGCACGACCTCGTGCTCCTCGACCGAATAGCCCAGGCCGCCGGCGACCTTGTCGATCGCGCGCTCGAGCCGTGCGTCGCTGAACGCCTCCACCTTGCCGCAGTCGCGGCAGACGAGGTGATGGTGGTGGTCGCCGTCGGGCCGCGCCGGCTCGTACCGCGCAATCCCGTCGCCCGCATCGATTCGCTTGACGAGCCTGAGGTCTGCGAGCGTCTCGAGGGCGCGGTAGACGGACGCGATCCCGACGGGCCGCCGTGCCCGGCGAAGGCTGTCGAAGATCTCCTGCGCGCTCATGCAGCAGTTCTGGCGGCCGAGGAGCTCCACGACGGCACGACGCGCGCCCCCGCTCCGAAAACCCGCCCCCTCGAGTGTTTCGAGCGCATGACTAGCCCAGATCACGTTCGCAGTGTATCGTCCGGAGCGTGATTTCGAGAATCGTTCTCATTATTATCCTGGCCGGCATCTTCTCGGGCTGCGGGGCAGGCAGCTCGAATGGAGGGAAGTCAGTGGTAGCGGCGTTCTATCCCCTGGCCTACGCCGCCGAGCGAATCGGTGGGCCCGCGTACGACGTCCAGAACCTCACGCCGCCGGGAGCGGAGCCTCACGACCTGGAGCTGACGCCACGCCAGGTCGCGAGCATCCAAGAGGCGGGCGTCGTCCTCTACCTCAGCCACGGCTTCCAGCCCGCGGTGAGCAAGGCCGTGGAACAGGCCCGCGGCAAGAAGGTCGACATCCTTGCGGGCTTGCCGCTGCACCCTGCCCAGGAGGCTGGGCTCACTGCAGACCCGCACGTCTGGCAGGACCCAATCCTCTTCGCGGACGTGGCGAAGAGGATCGGCACGGCGCTGGCTCGCCCCTCGACCGCGCTGGTCGCCGACCTGCGCAAGCTCGACCGTGAATATCGACACGGGTTGCGCGACTGCAAGCGGCACGAGATCGTCACGAGCCATGCCGCGTTCGGCTACCTCGCGGCCCGCTACGGGCTGCAGCAGGTCTCGATCACCGGGCTCACGCCGGAGGCCGAGCCGACGCCGCAGCAGCTGGCGCACGTGATCGAGATCGTGCGGCGCACGCACGCGACGACTGTGTTCTTCGAGACGCTCGTCTCGCCACGGCTAGCGGACACGGTGGCGCGCGAGGTCGGAGCGCGCACGGCAGTGCTCGATCCGATCGAAGGTCTGAAACCGGCCGAGCAGACGCGCGGCGACAATTACCTGACGCTGATGCGGCGCAATCTCGAGGCGCTGCGGAAGGCGCTGGCTTGCCGCTAGCGCTTCGGTTACAGAGCGTTTCTTTCGCCTACGGCCATGCACCTCTCGTCCTACGCGATGTCGATCTCGAGGTGCAGCGCGGGGAATTCGTGGCGATCGCAGGGCCGAACGGCGGCGGCAAGACGACGCTCGTCCGGCTCGTGGTCGGGCTGGAGGAGCCCACGTCGGGGCGCGTCGAGCTGCTCGTGCGAAAGGTCGGCTACCTCCCGCAGCGGGCTCAGGCCGGGATCGACGCGCCGGTCACCGTCCGCGAGCTCGTCACCACCGGCCGCGCGTCACGCAGGCGGCTGCTCGGGCCGCTCTCCGGCGCCGACAGGGAGGCTGTTCGCCGCGCGATCGACCGCGTCGCCCTGACGCCGCAGGCCGATCTCCGGCTGTCGACGCTCTCCGGCGGCCAGCAGCAGCGCGCATTCATCGCGAAAGCGCTCGCCGCCGAGCCGGAGCTGCTCGTGCTCGACGAACCGACCACCGGGGTCGACGTCGAGGCGCAGGACGCGATCGCGGCACTGCTGCAGCGCCTCCGCAACGAGCTCGGGATGACGATCCTCTACGTCTCCCACGAGTTCGGCGCCGTCGAGCGGTTCGTCGAGCGGATCGCGCTGGTCCGCGGCGGCATCGTGTTCGATGGGCCTCCTGCGGCCCTGCCCGGACTCTGGCACGACCCCTCGCACACCCATGCTTGATCTCGAGTTCATGCGGCTCGCGTTCGGCGCAGGCATCGTCGTCGGGTTACTCGCGCCCGCGGTGGGCTTCTTTCTCGTGCAGCGGCGCCTCAGCCTCGTCGGTGACGGCATCGGGCACGTGGCGTTCGCCGGTGTCGCGCTCGGCTACCTGCTCAACCTGCCGCTCGTGCTGACGGCGTTGGTCGTCTCAGTTGCCGGAGGCCTGTCCATCGAAGTGATCCGCGCACACCGGCGTACGGCGGGCGACCAGGCTCTCGCGCTGATCTTCTATACGGGAATCGCCGGCGGTGTCGTGCTCGTGTCGGCCGCCGGCGCGTTGAACGTGAATCTCTTCCAGTTCCTCTTCGGCTCGATCCTGACGGTGAC
>CATPAS010000167.1 GCA_955652075.1 uncultured Gaiellaceae bacterium
CTCCGCTCTGCCCGAGTCCGTCGTGTACTGCTCGATCACGGGGTTCGGTGCAGAGGACGCGCGCGCCGGTCACGATCTCAACTACCTCGGCTGGGCGGGGCTGCTCGCGGACACCGCCCCGGCACTGCCGCCGGTGCAGATCGCCGATCTCGGCGGCGGCTCGCTCTTCGCCGTCATCGAGATTCTCGCGGCGCTGCTCGAACGACGAAGTAGCGGCCGCGGCGCACACCTCATCGTCTCGATGACGCACAACGCCCACAGGCTCGGAGCGCACCGGCTGCGCGGCGAGCCCGAACGCACGTTGACCGGCGGCCTTGCCTGCTATCGCATGTACGAGACGGCCGACGGTCGCTTCCTCACCGTGACGGCCGTCGAGGCGAAATTCTGGCAGCGCCTCTGCGAGCTGATCGGCCGCCCCGAGCTCGTCGAGCGCCACTACGAGCAGAACCAGGAGGCGCTGGCCGCGGAGCTTGCCGCGGTGTTCCGCTCGCGGCCGCTCGGGAAGTGGCTCGACCTCTTCGAGGGCGAGGACGTAATGGCGGGCCCCGTCGCAACGCTTGCCGAGGCGTCGAAGTGGCTCGGGGAACCGGTCGCCACGGGCGATGCCCCCGCTCTCGGCGAGCACACGGAGCGATGGCGTGACGAGCTGGCCCCAATCGAGGGATAGACGTCTGCGCAGCCGTGGACGATTCGAGTCGAGGATGACGCTGCGCCGCTCCCTCGCCCTGCTCAGCCTTGCACTCTGCGCGTCGGCCCTCGTCGGCTGCGCAGGCGGCGACACGCTCGCACTCGACCCGGTCGCAAAAGCCGCGACCACGACTGCCGACACGATGTCGTCGCGCTTCACGTTCAGCGCAGAGCTCACCGCAGGCAACGTCGGTTCCTTCTCGTTCCACGGAAACGGCGTCTACGACGGGAAGAACAAGTCCGGCTGGATGAACATGCACTTTGTGCTTCCGCCCGCATACCAGCTGCAGGTCCCCACCTCGGACCCGAGCATGGAGATGATCTTCGACGGCAGCCATGGTCTCGTCATGTACATGCGCTCGTCCCTCTTCGACAAGGTGGTGCCGACCGGCAAGTGGGTGAAGATGGACGTCGGCAAGCTCGCGAAGAAGCAGGGGATGGATCTCGGCGGAATCATGAACGCAAACCAGGCCGATCCGTCTCAATCTCTCCGCATGCTGACGGCGTCGAGCGGCGCACGCGTGACCGGATCCGAACGGATCCGCGGCGTGCAGACGACGCACTACGCGTTCAACATCGACTTCAAGAAGCTCGCGCAGAACGACAAGCAGTTCAAGCAGCTGACGGACCTGACGGGCTCGGCCTCGACGCCGGCCGAAGCCTGGATCGACGCCAAGGGCCGCGTCCGGCGGCTCGCGCTCACGATGAAGATCGGCGCGAAGCTGGGCACCCTGGCGACGATGACGATCACCGAGGATCTCTACGACTTCGGTGCGCAGGCGAGAGTCACGCCGCCGTCCGGCGATCTCGTCGTCGACTTCTCCTCGCTGAGCGGCTCGAGCTCCTAGGTCTCGTCCTGCCGGCGCGGCAGCGCGTCGGTGAGCTGTCCGAGTGCCCGCGTGACCTCGCTCGGGATGATCCAGACCTTGTTGGACTCGCCCTGCGCGATCTGCGGCAACACCTGCAGGTACTGGTAGGCGAGCAGCTTCGGATCGGCGTCACCCTCGTGGATCGCGCGAAAGACCGTGTCGATCGCCTTCGCCTGTCCCTCGGCCTGGAGGATCGCCGCCTGCCGTTGGCCCTCTGCGCGGAGAATCGCGCTTTGCTTCTCCCCCTCCGCGGTGAGGATCTGCGACTGCTTCACGCCTTCGGCCGTGAGGATCGCAGCGCGCTTCTCACGGTCGGCGCGCATCTGCTTCTCCATCGTCTCCTTGATCGAGCCCGGCGGATCGATCGCCTTCAGCTCGACGCGGTTGACGCGGATCCCCCACTTCCCGGTCGCCTCGTCGAGAACGCCTCGGAGCTGATTGTTGATCTCGTCGCGGGAGGTCAGCGTCTTCTCGAGCGCCATGCCGCCGATGACGTTGCGTAGCGTCGTAACCGTCAGCTGCTCGATTCCCTGGATGTAATTCGCGATCTCGTACGTCGCCGCTTTCGCATCGGTGACCTGGAAGTAGATGACCGTATCGATGCTGACGACGAGGTTGTCCTCGGTGATCACCGGCTGCGGGTCGAACGAGACGACCTGTTCGCGGAGGTCCATCATGTCCCGCACGCGGTCGACGAACGGAACGACCAGCGAGAGCCCGGGCGTGAGCGTGCGCGAGTACCGGCCGAGGCGCTCGACGACCCCCGCCCGCGCCTGAGGAATGATGCGAATGGTCCTGCTGAGCGTGAGCAACACGAGCCCCGCGACGACGAGCAGAACGATCAAGCCAGCGGTCATGTCTCCACCTTTCTACTCGTAGACGAGAGCTGTGGCTCCCTCGATCTTGACGACCTCCACACGCGTGCCGGGCTCGAGGATCTGCCCCTCCATATAGGCCCGCGCCGACCATTCCTCGCCGCCGATGCGGACGCGGCCACCGTTGTTGTCGACGCGCTGCAGGACGAGCGCCTTCCTGCCTTCCAGCGCCGCA
>CATPAS010000168.1 GCA_955652075.1 uncultured Gaiellaceae bacterium
CGCCTCACCTTCGAGCGCCAGTCCGCGGGCCAGTGCCCAGCAGGCTTGACCCAGCTCGCCACCGTTGAAGTCTCCGAGGATCGCGAGCGCATCCCTTGCGGATTCAACGGCGCGTGCCCCGTCACCCTCGAGCGTCGCCAGGCGAGACTGGCCGATGCGCAGCATTCCGAGGTCCGCGGGCTCCGGGGCGGGGCCCAGGAGCCGTGCGGCGATCTCGAGTTGCTTGCGAGTTGCCTCGGCACGCCCTTCCTGGGAATCGATGCCGGCCGAAAGAAGGTATCCGCGTGCGAGCGTCAGTGTGTCGTCGGTTGCCTCGAGGAGCGCGATCGCCTTGCGGATCTGCGTGAGCGCCTCGGCCGAACGACCTTCGATCGCGGCCATACGAGCAAGTGACCAGTAAAGGCGCACGCGTGTGTAGCTGTCGCTCGAATCGCCCGCCCGCCCGAGCGCGTCGTGCACGACCTCACTGGCCCGGTCGTACTCGCCTTCGTCGGTCAGTGCATAGCTCAAGAACGTTGCATACCTGACCATGAGCGTTACGTCCTCGGGCGTCGACTCCGTTACTTCTGCGAGGCATTGCTCCAGGAGGCGCGCAGCTCGATCGGCTGCGCCGAGCGCGGCGTAGGACTGGGCGAGCCCCGTGTACACGTCAGGACGCAGATGCGGAGCGACGCGCTCATACTCGAGCGCTGCTTCGAGGCGTTCGACCGCGTCCAGGTGGTTGCCGCGATGGGCGGCGGCGAGCCCGAGTCCAATCGCTGCCCGGCTTGCCGAGACGCGATCGCCTGCCGCGCTCGCCTCGGCGAGGACTTCCTCGAGCTTCTGCTCCGCCGGGGCAGTGTCCGCCTCGAGGCGAAGTTGAAGCTCTGCGTCGGCGAGCTTGAGCTCGCGGTCGTCGATCTCGCGAATGTCGCGACCGGTCTCGAGATACTCGACAGAGACCCCGAGCTTCTGGGCCAGCTTGCGTAGCGCCTTGACCGACGGCGTCCGTGCGCCAGCTTCGATGCGCGAGATGTACGCGTACGAGACCCCAGGGGATGAAAGATCCCGCTGGGAGAAGCCTCGCGCCACGCGCAAGCGCTTGAGGCGGGCTCCAATGCCCTCTGTGATCTCGCCCTCGGCCACGCTGGACCGGATCATTAGGCGTTCTCGTACATAAGTCAAATTGTTTTTTGGGGTCACGCCCTGTCAATCGGCGCTTCCTCATGGCAACATAACCCCTGAACTGCGGATCATCTCGGGGGAAGGAGGGATTCATGCATCCCTGGGGTTCCTGATCGGAAATTAGGGGGCGGGGACGCCTGTGGCGTTCCCCGCCCGGTTTACTACCCGCCTGATGGCTTCGGGGCTCGCGGTCGCTGTCTACGGGCTCCTGCTCGTGCCCGGCGCGGTCCTGGTCTGGCGGCGGCCCGTGTTCGCGCTGTACGCGTGGATAGTCGGTCTGGCCGCGCACAACGCCGTGATGGCTTCGCTCTATGGCGCCGGCGTTCGCGGCGGCGCTCTCACCGCCATCCAGGCCTGGAAGGAGATCCTGCTCGGCGTCGCACTCGCCCGGGTGGCGCTCGAGGTCCTCCGCACGGGGCGCCTTCCTTTCCGGATCCACCCCGCCGACGTTCTCGCAGTCGCGTTCGCAGCGCTCGTCTGCGTGTACGCAGTTCTGCCGCAACGTTGGCTCGGCGGGACGGCCGACCGGTCCGCGATCGGCCTTGCGCTCAAGCACGACCTCGTTCCGTTCGGCGCCTATTTCCTCGGCCGCTCCTTGGTCCTGCGCAGGGAGGAGCTCGTCCGGCTCGTCTGGACCGTCGTCGGAACGGCGGCTGCCGTCGCAGTCCTCGGCCTCCTCGACGACTTCTTGGTTCCGATCTCGTGGTGGCGCGACTCGGCAGTCGTCGACTACTTCCACAGGCATCTCGGTTACCACTACCACGGCACCGGGGGCCTGCCGGAGAACTTCGTCTTCAACAACGGCGGCGATACACAGGGGTTCTACCGCCGGCTGGTGTCGACGTTCCTTGGTCCGCTCGCGAGCGCGTACGCGTTCGTGACGGCGTTGTTGCTCGGAGCGGCGTTCCTGCGTCGGCCCCGCATCTTGATCCCGTTGTGCGCGGTGATCTTCGCGGGTTTGCTCTTCACCTTCTCGCGTTCAGCACTGCTTGCGCTTGCCTCCGGGTTCGTCATCTTTGCTTTCGTGACGCGGCGTTGGTGGCCGGTCGCGGCGGCGGTCGCGACGCTCGCGATCAGCGTCGCCTGGGTGCACGTCTTCCCGAACGTCGCTCCGACCGGAAAGTGGACGCAGCAGGACCTGATCCAGCAACGCAACAATGCGAAGCAACAGCCGGGCGCGAGCGGCAGTGCCGGCAGCATCGACGAGCCTTCGATCCACAGCCACTGGATCAGCCTGCGTGAGGGTGTGCGCACCGTCGTCCACCATCCGCAGGGCTTCGGTCTCGGCAACGCGGGCCAGACGGCCTCGCGCACCGGCACGGCGATCAAGGCGGGGGAGTCGAACTACACGGAGATCGGCGCCGAGACCGGGCTGCTCGGGGCGCTGATCTGGATCGCCTGGGGGCTCGCGGTCTTCGCCGGGCTCGTCCTCAGTGCGCAACGCACACGCTGGTGGGCGGCTACCGGCATCGCGGCCGCGTTCGGAGGGGCCCTCGTGCTCGCAGTTCAGACCGACGTGATCGGCGATCCCTGGATGGCCTACTGCCTCTGGTCGCTCGCCGGCATTGCGCTCATGCCGCCGCCTATCCTTCGAGAGTGAGCTCGACCGCGCGGGTCCCTGAGACGCAGCAACAGCGCGTGCGGGTGATCTTCGGTGCGCTGATCCTCGTTTTTCTCCTTGCGTCGCTCGACCAGACGATCGTGTCGACGGCCTTGCCGACGATCGTCGGCGAGCTCGGCGGTCTTCAGCACCTCTCCTGGGTGGTGACTGCGTACCTCCTCGCTTCGACCGTGTCTGGACCGCTCTACGGGAAGTTCGGCGACCTCTACGGACGGAAAGTCGTCATGCAGACCGCGATCGTCATCTTCCTCGTCGGCTCTGCTCTGTGCGGGGTGAGCCAGAACATGGCGGAGCTGATCGCCTTCCGGGCACTGCAGGGTCTCGGCGCGGGCGGTCTCATCGTGACGGCGATCGCGGTGATCGGCGACGTGATCCCGCCGCGCGACCGCGGGCGCTACCAGGGGATCTTCGGCGCCGTCTTCGGCGTGTCGACGATCATCGGGCCGCTGCTCGGCGGCTTCTTCGTCGACAATCTCTCCTGGCGCTGGATCTTCTACGTCAACCTGCCGATCGGAGCGGTGGCGTTCGCGGTCATCGGCGCCGTCTTCCGCATCCGCCCGGAGCCGAAGCAGCACAAGGTGGACTACCTCGGCGCGGGGCTGCTGGCGGGCGGGCTCTCGGCGGTCGTCCTCTTCACGAGTCTGGGCGGCAGCACCTGGCCCTGGAACTCGGCGCAGATCATCGCGCTGATGGTGATCGGCGTCGTGGCGCTTGCAGGGTTCGTGCTCGTCGAGTCACGAGTCCCTGAGCCGATCCTGCCGCTGTCGCTCTTCCGAAATCGCACGTTCGCGGTCACGAGCGCGGTCGGCTTCATCGTCGGCCTGTCGCTCTTCGGCGCGGTGACGTACCTACCCCTCTATCTGCAGATCGTCAAAGGCGTGAGCCCGACCAAGTCGGGCCTGCAGCTGACGCCGATGATGCTGGGCCTGCTCGTGACCTCGGTGCTCAGCGGCCAGCTGATCTCGCGCTGGGGGAAATACCGGATCTTTCCGATCGTCGGGACGGCTGTGGTGACGGTCGGAATGGTCCTGATCTCGCGCCTCGGGATCACCACGAGCCTCTGGGTGGCCGCGCTCGACATGGTCGTCCTTGGCCTTGGTCTCGGCTTGGTGATGCAGGTCCTGGTGCTCGCGGTCCAGAACGCCGTCCATTACAGGTTCCTCGGCGTCGCCACCTCCGGCTCGACGATGTTCCGGTCGATCGGCGGCTCGATCGGCGTTTCTCTGTTCGGCGCGATCTTCACCAACAGACTGCATACCGAGCTGGTCCACCGGCTCCCGGCGAGTGCGCACCTTCCCACGACGACGTCGCCCGCCACGATTCGCGCGCTTCCGACGGCCGTGCACGATCCGTACGTCCACGCACTGACGGCTGCGCTCTCGCCGGTCTTCTTCGTCGCAGCCATCATCAGCTCGATCGCCTTCGTCCTGGCGCTCCTGATACCGGAGATTCCCTTGCGCAACACGAGCGCAGCGGAAGGGATCGGCGAGGCCTTCGCCACGCCGAGTAACACCGACTCGGAGCAGGAGCTCGAGCGAGTGCTGAGCGTGATCGCACGCCGCGACGAGCGGTGGCGCGCCTACTCGGAGTGGGTGAATCGCGCCGGCGTCGACGTCGATCCGAGGGAGGCATGGCTGCTCGCGCGCACCGGCGAGCACGCGCCCGCGTCCGTCCAGCAGATCGCCGAGGCCAGGGGCGTCGACGAAGAGGCCGTCCGCGGGACGATGGAACGCCTGGAGCAACGCGGGCTGGTCAAAAGCAGCCGACAGGGCTACGAGCTCACTCCCGAGGGACGTCGCATCTGTGAGGCGCTCGTCGTCGTGCGGCGCGCAACACTCGAGGAGCTGGTCCGCGACTGGTCTCCCGCCGACCATGCGCAGCTCGCCCCCGTGCTCGACCGGCTTGCCCGCTCGCTTGCCAGCGAGATGCCGACTCCGGCCTGACGGCCGCTGTACCCTCGAGACATGGCAATCGATCCGCGCGTCGACATCGGCCACGTCCACCTGAAGGTGAGCGACATCGACTCCGCGCTGGCGTTCTACCGTGACGTCCTCGGCTTCGAGGAGATGCAGCGCTACGGCGACCAGGCCGCGTTCATCTCGGCCGGCGGCTACCACCACCACATCGGTCTCAACACCTGGGAGTCGAAGGGCGGGTCGCCGCCGCCGCCCGGGACGACCGGCCTCTACCACGTCGCGATCCGCTATCCGGACCGCAAGGCGCTCGCGCAGGCGCTGAAGCAGGTCGTCGAGGCCGGGATCCCGCTAAGCGGCGCGACCGATCACGGTGTGAGCGAAGCGATCTATCTCCGCGATCCCGACGACAACGGCATCGAGCTCTACCGCGACCGTCCCAAGGCGGAGTGGCCGCGCGCGGACGACGGCAGCATGTCGATGATCTCGGAGCCGCTCGACCTTCGAGCGCTGCTCGCCGAAGCAGACTGACGATGCGCTTCAGTCGCCGTCGACTTGCGACCATTCTGGGCCTTCTTGCGGCGTCGCTCTTCTGCGTCGCGCTCGTCCTCGTGCGCAACGTGCACACGGGAAACATCAACTTCCGCTATCTGATCTGGAACCTCTTCCTCGCGTGGATTCCGTTCGTACTCGCAGTCTTCGTCTACGACCGCTGGCGGCGACGGCGCGGCGGCATGCTGCTCCTGGTGCTGGGCGGGCTCTGGCTGCTCTTCTTCCCGAACGCGCCGTACATCGCGACAGACGTCGTGCACCTGCACCACGACGCGCTGTGCCCGTACTGGTACGACGCGGTCACGATCGCCGCGTTTGCGTGGATGGGCGTGCTGCTCGGTTTCGCGTCTCTCTACTTGATGCAGACCGTGGTTCGTCAATGGCGAGGCGCGGTCGCGGGCTGGGTCTTTGCCTTCGTTGCGATCGGGCTCGGCTCGCTGGGGATCTACCTCGGCCGCTTCCTGCGCCTGAACAGCTGGGACGCGCTCGAGCATCCGAGCGTCCTGCCGCGGATCCTCCATGCAGTCGCGCGCAACCCGTTCGCATACCAGGAGGCGATCGCCGTGACGCTCGTGTTCACGCTGGCGCTGAGCTTCGCGTACTTCCTGCTCTACAACTTCGCGACGGTCGGCCTGGAGCTCGACGCGGAGCGCTGATCTGGACACGTTCCGGGGACAGTCCCTTGGACCTGTCTCCGCCGGACGGTTGCGCTACAACTAGCACGTGGCTTCCAAGCCCGTCGAGCAGCTCGATTCCGTCGTGATCCGGTTCGCCGGAGACTCGGGGGACGGGATGCAGCTGACCGGCGGCCGCTTCACCTCCGAGACCGCGCTGATCGGGAACGATCTCGCCACCTACCCGGACTTTCCAGCCGAGATCCGGGCGCCGGCAGGCTCGCTTCCGGGCGTCTCGGGCTTCCAGCTTCACTTCGCCGACCACGACATCCTCACGCCCGGCGATCAGCCGAACGTCCTCGTCGCCATGAACCCGGCCGCGCTGAAGACGAACCTCGATGACCTTCCCCCGGGCGGGATCCTCGTCGTCGACAAGGATGCGTTCACCGACCGCAACCTGACCAAGGCGGGCTACGACGGGAACCCGATCGAGGACGGCTCGCTCGAGTCGTACGAGGTTCACGCGATCCCACTCACCTCGATGACGATCGAGGCGCTGAAGGAGATTGAAGGCATCACGAGACGCGAGGCGGAGCGCGCCAAGAACATGTTCGCGCTCGGGCTGATGTCGTGGCTCTACGGGCGTCCGACCGATGGGACGATCGCGTTTCTCGAGTCGAAGTTCGCCAAGCGGCCCGAGATCGCCGCGGCGAACGTGAAGGCTTTCCAGACCGGCTACGCGTTCGGCGAGACGACCGAGGCGTTCGCGGTGCAGTACGAGGTCAAGCCGGCGGTGATGAAGCCTGGTCTGTATCGCAACATCACGGGCAACCAGGCACTCGCATACGGCCTCATCGCTGCGTCGGTGAAGTCGGGCCTGCCCCTCTTCCTCGGCGCGTACCCGATCACGCCCGCGTCGTCCGTGCTCGAGGAGCTCGCGCGCCACAAGAACTTCGGGGTGCGCACATTCCAGGCCGAGGACGAAATCGCCGCGGTCGGCGCGGCGCTCGGCGCGAGCTTCGGCGGCTCGCTCGGCGTCTCGACTTCGAGTGGTCCCGGCATCGTGCTCAAGCAGGAGACGATCGGGCTCGGGATCACGCTCGAGTTGCCGCTCGTGATCGTGGACGTCCAGCGCGCGGGACCGTCGACCGGGATGCCGACGAAACCTGAGCAGGCCGACCTCCTCGGCGTCATGTTCGGCCGCAATTCGGAGTCGCCGGTGCCGGTGATCGCCGCGGCGACGCCGTCGGATTGCTTCGACGCCGCGCTGGAGGCTGCGCGGATCGCGGTCAAGTACCGCACGCCTGTCTTCCTCCTCTCGGACGCATACCTCGCGAACGGCTCGGAGCCGTGGTTGCTTCCGGACGTCGACGCCATCCCACCGATCGAGCCGAATTTCGCGGAGGC
>CATPAS010000169.1 GCA_955652075.1 uncultured Gaiellaceae bacterium
AGAAGCGCGCCCACATCACGATCGACGGCGTAGTCGGCCCGCAGACGCGCAAGGCCCTCGGCCGCTTCGCGCGCCACCGGCTCGGTACCCGCAAGCTCAAGATCGGCAACAAAGGGTGGGACGTCGCTTCGCTGCAGTTCCGGCTCGCCGAGCACGGGTTCCCGTCCAGCGCCTTCGACGGCATCTTCGGTCCACAGATCGACGGCGCGCTCCGCCGCTACCAGGACTGGGCCGGACTGAAGACCGACGGCGTGGCCGGCCCGGCGACTCTCAGGGCGCTCGCCGCGCCGCCGCCGGCCATTCCGCTGCCCCTCGCCTGGCCGCTGACCGCCCCGGTGCTCGGCGATCGTTTCGGGCCTCGGGGAGACCGTTGGCACTCGGGCATCGACCTCCCGGCGCCGCTGGGCACGCCCGTCTACGCCGCGCGGTCCGGTCGCGTCTCCTGGGCCGGCTGGCGGGACGGCGGCTGGGGGTTCCTCGTCGTCGTCGCGCACGGACACGGCGAGCGCTCCATGTACGCGCATCTTTCACGCATAGACGTTCGCGTCGGCGTCTTGGTCGGACAAGGTGTTCGCGTCGGGCTCATCGGCGCTTCGGGCGACGCGACCGGTCCGCACCTGCACTTCGAGGTCAGGGTCAGAGGCGCGTCCGTGGATCCTTTACGGGCTCTCCCGCCAGCAGCCGGTCTCTAGGCAGACCTCACGAGGCCGTTATCTCCGCCGCCGGCCCGACCATGCCGACGAGGCGAGGCACGACGTCGAGCACGTTTTCGCGGGCGCAAAAGGCGATGTCCTCTTCCAATCCGGGCGGCCCATAGGTGCGAGCGTTGAGCGCGTCCAGCGCGTTCGGAAAGGCGCGCGCGATCAGCTCCGACCCGATCGCGGCGTCCGTTCGCTCGCCGTCCACGATCCGCACGATGCGGCCCGCGCAGTACGCGTCGTCGAGCGCGAACGCACCCTGAAACCCGGCGCACACGACCACGGCGTCGCGCTCAGCAGACGCACGCGCGACCGCGTCCAGGTTGAGCAAGCTGCCGAGCACGACCTCCTCACACCGCTCTGCTGTCTCCAGGATTGCCCGCGTCCCGTTCGTCGTAGACAGGATCAGCGTCTCCGCCCGAGGCTCGAGGAACTCGCGCGGCGAGGCACCGACGTCGAAACCTTCTACCTGAACCGCCTTGCGCTCCCCGCCCACGAGCGAGTCGGGCGTCTGGGCCCGCAGCGCCAGGGCATCCTCGATCTCGGCGCAGCAGAGGACGCGCCGGTAACCGGACGCGAGTGCCTGCGCGATCGTCGACGTGGCCCGGAGGACGTCGACCACCACCCCGATCGGGGCAGGACCCGTCTCGGCGGGAGTGAATGCGACGTGAATGCGCATCCGACTACGCTACTTCGCTCATGGCTGAACCCGTCGAGAAGACCTGTTACCGCCATCCCGACCGGGTGACCGGCCTCTCCTGCTCGGAGTGCGGACGGCCCATCTGCACGGAGTGCATGACCATCGCTCCCGTCGGGATCCGGTGCCCGGAGCACTCAGGGAAGCCGCAGGGCGTCCAGCGCGTGACCCGGGGAGTGCGGCGTGCCAGCTTCGAGGGCTCGGCCGCGAAGGTCACGAAGGCGCTGATCGGGATCAACGTCGCCGTCTACGTCGCAGAGCTGGTCCAGGGTGGCGGCGTCTACGGCGTCAACAGCACGATCTACGCGAAGGGCTTTCTGTACGCGCCCTTCGTGGCGCAGGGTGACTGGTGGCGGCTCATGACGGCCGCCTTCCTGCACTACGGCCCGTTCCACCTGCTGCTGAACATGCTCGGCCTCTACTGGTTCGGATCCCTGCTCGAGCGGCGCATCGGCTCCGGACGGTTCCTGCTCCTCTACCTCGTCTCCGGGCTCGCCGGCTCGGCGGGCGCGCTCGTCGTCAGTCCTACCAGCGCGACCGTCGGCGCGTCAGGCGCGATCTTCGGGATCCTCGGCGCCGGGCTCGTGCTGGAACAGCAGCGCGACTACGTCTTCGGCGGAAGCGCGCTCGGCGTGATTGTCGCCAATCTCGTGCTGACCTTCGCCTGGAGCGGCAACATCTCCGTCGGCGGGCACATCGGCGGACTGATCGGAGGAGCCGCCGCGACGCTCGCGCTGTCGCGTTTCGGTCGCGGGCACGCCGCCTACGGACGCGCCGGCCTGTTCGGGGTCGCCGGCATCGTCGCGGTCGGGATCGTGTCGATCGCCGTCGCCTACTGGAAGGCCAGGGGCTACGCCTGAGGGCCGAGCGACGAGATGGCCACAGTCCTCGTCGACGCAGAGAACGTCCGCAGGTCGCTCTGGCCGAACATGCCCGGCGACGAGCTCGAACAGCGCACCGAGGACTGGGGCAAACAAGAAGGACATGACGTGCAGATCGTCTGGGAAGAGGACGAGTCAGGCGACGATCAGATCGCCCTCCTCGTGACGGAGGTCGAGCCGCCGGTGTGGGTGGTCACGTCCGACCGTGAGCTGCGGGAACGGGTGCGTGACCACGCAGAGCGCGTCATCGGCGGCGGCTCGTTTGCGCGAGAGCTGCGCAGGAACTAGTCGCCACAGACCGTCCCTCGTTCGAGGCAACTCGATCGAGGGAGCCCATGAGCGCCCGGCCCTGCCGATCCAGACAGTGTGGGTCGGTCGCTCATTGCCCTGGTTTCCATCGTCTTCGTCAGCGCAGGCGCCGCTGCGTTCGCTCCGACGACCGCCGTCGGACGGGTTGCGCTCGACCCACCCGCAGCACCGGCGGGTTGGGTGCGCGTCAAGACTCAGCGCTCGAAGCCCGCACACGTGATCGCCGAGGTCCGGCCCGGCCACGCACTTGCGCTGCGCAGCCGGCCGTTCGGCCCGGTGCTCGCACGCGTGGGCTCGAGAACGCCGTTCGGATCGCCGCGCGCACTCAGCGTCGTGGCCGAGCGGCACGGGCGCTGGCTTGCAGTCACCGAAGCCGGCGTCGGGAGCAACCGAGTCGTCTGGGTCGACGCCAGGTCGGGAGGACTGCGCTACGCCCGGACGCGTTTCGAGTTGGATGTCGACCTGTCCGCGCGCACGCTGGTGGTTCGGCGCAACGGCACCGCGGTGCGCCGTCTCAGCATCGGCGTCGGCCGTGCGGGCTCGCCGACTCCGACAGGGACCTTCGCCGTCACGGACAAGCTGAACGGCGGCTCCTACAGCGCGGCGTACGGTTGCTGCATCCTGGCGCTGTCGGCAACGCAGCCGAACCTGCCGGCCGGCTGGACCGGCGGGAACCGCATCGCGATCCACGGCACGCTTTCGGCGAGCGACTTCGGCCGGGCCGTATCCGCGGGCTGTGTGCACGCACGTGACGCGGATCTGCATTACCTGACGCGCACCGTCCCGCTCGGCACGCCCGTCGTCATTCGACCGTAAGCACCGGCTCCAGGCCGAGGAATGCGGCGATGCGTTCTGCCTCGGCG
>CATPAS010000170.1 GCA_955652075.1 uncultured Gaiellaceae bacterium
CCGGGCGCGCGCCGGGCCCCGGCTCGGGTATCGCCGCTTCGTCCTCATCGGCTGGGAGAGCCGCGGCGTCGGTGGACTCGCGGGGGCCGCCGCGCTCGGGCTCGATCGCGGCGACCGGCTCGCCGCGGAACTCTTTCGTCGCATCGCGGGCCCAGAGGAAGCCGAAGGCGACCGCGACCACGGCGCCGATCGGCACGATCACCATCGGGTTGATGATGAGCCCGACGAGGATGCACGCGATGCCCGCCGCGAAGCCGATCGGATAGAGCGACGGGCCCGGGAGATGCGGCCGGTCCCCGTGCTGGGGTTCCGTCACCGAGCCTCCCCCTTGTGGGTCACCACTAGTGGATTCAATCCCCGCCCTGTTCCGTGTGTCAACGACGTATCAATCGGCGCAACGGGCCGGAACTCTGACGGATTCGGCCGTTTCCTGCAGCGGTGTCGAGCGAGATCCCGTACTCGCCCCAGCGGCGGTCGACGAGAGCCTGGACTTCGGGTGTCATCTCGATCTCGGGAGGCCACTCCCTGGTGCCCTCCTCCGGCCCCTTGTGGGTCGCGTCGATCCCGATCTTGCCGCCGTAGAACTGACGCGTCGGGGCGTGATCGAGGTGGTCGAGCGGCCCCTCCGTGAGCAGCACGTCCCGGGCCGGATCGACGTTCGCGCCGACGCGGAACATGACCTCCTCGTAGTCGTGGACGTCGACCCATTCGTCGACCACCACGACTGCCTTGGTCAGGCTGAGCATCCCGAGCCCCCAGATCGCGTGCATGACCTTCTGGGCATGGCCCGGGAACACTTTGTGGATCGAGACGATGCAGCAGTTATGGAAAGCGCCTGCGACCGGAAGGTCGTAGTCGACGATCTCCGGAACGGTCATCCTGATCGCGGGCAGGAAGATCCGCTCCGTCGCCTTGCCGAGCCAGGCGTCCTCCTGCGGCGGCTTCCCGACGACGATCGACGGATAGATCGCGTCGCGGCGCATGGTGATCGCCGTAAGCCGAAAAACAGGGAATGGCTCGGGCGGCGTGTAGTAGCCGGTGTGATCTCCGAAGGGCCCTTCCTCGGTGAGCTCGTCCTTGTCGATGTAGCCCTCGAGGACGATCTCGGCGTTCGCGGGCACCTCCAGGTCGACGGTCTTGGCCTGCACGAGCTCGACCGGCGCGCCGCGGAGGAACCCGGCGAGCATGAACTCGTCGATGTGCTTCGGCAGCGGCGCGCTCGCGGAGTACGCGGTGACCGGGTCAAGGCCGAGGGCGACTGCGACCTCGATCTTCCCGTCGGTGGCGAGATAGTCCGCGCGCCCGTCCTTGTGGATCTGCCAGTGCATCGCCGTCGCGCGCGGGCCGAGCTTCTGCATTCGGTACATGCCGACGTTGCGCGTGCCCGTCCGCGGGTCCCTGGTGATGACCGCGGGAAGCGTGATGAAAGCAGCGGCATCGTCGGGCCAGCACTTCTGGATCGGCAGCAGGTCGAGCGATGCATCGTCGCCCTCGAGCACGATCTCCTGGCTCGGCCCACGCCGCACGGTCTTCGGCCGCGAGTCGGCGATCGACTTCAGCTTTTGCAGCCCGCGCACCTTGTCGACGAGGCCCGACGGAGGTTGCATCTCGATCACGTCGGCGAGCTTGGCTGCGACGTCGTCGAGTGAAGAGGCGTCGAAGGCCATGCACATGCGGCGCTCGGTGCCGAACTGGTTGATCAGCAACGGATGCCCGGAGCCCTTGACGTTCTCGAACAGCAGCGCGGGCCCGCCCGCCTTCACCGTGCGATCGGTGATCTCCGTGATCTCGAGGTCGGGATCGACCTCCGCGCCGATGCGAACCAGCTCACCCTCGCGTTCGAGGAGCGCAATCCACGCGCGCAGATCAGCGGGCGGAGCCACGACGCCAGTCTAGGCTCACTCGGCGAGGTCGGTTAGCGGCGCCGGTGGCGCAGCCAGTGCGTGGTCTCGCCGAGCGCGATCACGCCGACGAAGACCAGGCCGACGATGAGCATGGCCGTGATCACCTTCTTGCCCTCGGTCGCGGCATCCTGGACGGCAAGCAACTGGAGCAGCGCGAGCATCGGCGTGACTCTAACGCAGGCGTCCGCGATGGGTCGCAAGGGCGTTCTCGACCGCGGCGTCTCCGGCCTGCTCCCGGGCGACTCGCTCGAGCGGATTGGGATCGTTGTCCAGCCGTAGGGACGAGCGGCCGTGCTCCAACGCGCCGCGGCCAAGGGCCGCCGCGGTTGCCGCCCACACGGGGCCGTCCCCGGCAATTTCTTCCGCGCGCAGGTACGCGCACAGAGCGATCAGCTCGGCGAGGTCGCTGACCGCTTCTACGCTGCCTACCTCTTCGATGCGGACGAGCCCGTGCGCATAGAGGTAGTCGCCGAGGAGCAGTGCGGCGTCCGGGTCTTCAGGTGCAAACAGTCGCGGCCGGCCGTAGTGGAGAAGATAACCCTCGTAGATCGTTTCGATGCCCAGCGCGTAGCGCGGTTCGCCGAGCATGGAGAACACCGGATCCCGTTCCTGTTCGTCCCGCGGTCGCAGTGCCGCGGTCCACAGAGCGCTCTCCTGTCCAGCGTCCGCGGCGATCGTGGCCCAGAGATCAGACGCCGAAATCGCCAACGGCTTCAATCGTCCGGTCGATCTCGTCGTTGCCGTGGGCGAGCGAGACGAACATGGCCTCGAACTGGCTCGGCGCGATGTAGACCCCGCGCTCGAGCAGGTGGCGAAAGAGCGCGCCGTAACGATCCGTGTCGGCCCGTTGTGCATCGTCGAAGTTGCGCACCCGGTCGTCGGTCATGAACAGCGTCGCCATCGCGCCGACGCGTTGGACGCGGCCGTACGGCGCGAGCCCCTGTTCGAGCCGCGCCCCGCGCCGCTCGAGCTCCTCGTAGACGGCCGGATCGCCGAGACGCCTGAGGACGGCAAGTCCCGCCGCGGTGGCGAGCGGGTTTCCCGACAGGGTCCCGGCCTGGTAGACGTCACCGCTCGGGGCCAGGCGGTCCATGATCTCGGCCCGGCCGCCAAACGCCGCCAGGGGCAGACCGCCGCCGACGATCTTCCCGAGGATGGTGAGATCGGGCGTGACGCCGAACAGCTCCTGTGCGCCGCCGCGCGCCACCCGAAAGCCGGTGATGACCTCGTCGAAGACGAGGAGCGCTCCCGACGCGTCGCAGAGGCGACGAAGCGCTTCGAGAAAGCCCGGCTCGGGCGGGACGACGCCCATGTTCCCCGCAACCGGCTCGACGATGATCGCGGCGAGGCCCTCGCCGTACTCCGCCACCGTTGACGCGACTGCGTCGACGTCGTTGTACTTGCACACGATCGTGTCTTTCGTCGTCGCCGGCGGCACGCCGGGGCTCGACGGCAGCCCGAGCGTGGCGACACCGGAGCCTGCACTCGCGAGGAGCGCATCCACATGGCCGTGGTAGCAGCCGGCGAACTTGAGGATGCGGTCGCGCGCCGTGAATGCGCGGGCAAGGCGTGTGGTGCTCATGGCGGCCTCGGTCCCGGAAGAGACGAGGCGGACCTTCTCGACCGAGGGGACCGCGGCGGCGATCTCCGCCGCGAGCTCGACCTCGGCCTCGGTCGGCGCGCCGAAGCTCGTGCCCCGCTCGGCCGCTTCGCGCACCGCGGTCACCGTTTCGGGGTCGGCGTGACCGAAGATCAATGGGCCCCACGACATGACCCAGTCGACGTAACGATTGCCGTTGACGTCCTCGAGGTACGCGCCTTCGCCGCGGTCGACGAACAACGGCTCGTCGAGCCCGACCGCGCGCATCGCGCGCACGGGCGAGTTCACGCCGCCGGGAATGAGATCGAGCGCGCGACGGAAGAGCTCGCTGCGCGTCCTCAGAGCCAGCCGGCCAGCTCCTTCGTCCAGTACGACAGGACGAAGTCGGCGCCGGCGCGCTTAATCGCCGTGAGCGACTCGAGCGCGGCCTGGCGTTCGTCGAGGAATTCCTTTGCTGCTGCAGCCTTGACCATCGCGTACTCCCCAGAGACGTTGTAGGCCGCGAGCGGAAGGTCGAAACGCTCGCGGGCGGCGCGGATCACATCGAGATACGGAAGTGCAGGCTTGATCATCAGGACGTCTGCGCCCTCGGCCAAATCCTGCTCGCACTCACGCAGCGCCTCGCGCACGTTCGCGGGATCCATCTGGTAGCCGCGCCGGTCGCCGAATGCGGGTGCGGACTCTGCGGCCACGCGGAAAGGGCCGTAGAACGCGGAGGCGTACTTCGCCGAGTACGCGATGATCGGCGTCTCGGGCAGCTCTTCGCGGATCGCACCGACGCGACCGTCCATCATGTCGCTGGGCGCGACGACATGCGCTCCCGCCTCGACGTGACTCCGTGCGGTACGTGTCAGCAGCTCGAGCGTCGCGTCGTTGTCGATCTCCTCGCCGTCGCCAATGACTCCGCAGTGGCCATGCGAGGTGTATTCGCAGAGGCAGACGTCCGTGATCAGCACGAGGTCACGTCCCTGGAGCTCGCGTAGCGCGCGCTGGACGATGCCGTCCTCGTCCCACGCGCCCGAGCCTTCCTCGTCCTTCTCGTCCGGAATGCCGAACAGGATCACGGCCTTGACGCCGAGGCGGACGAGCTCGTCGGCCTCCGCGCCGAGCGTCTCGACGGAGTGGCGCGCGAGGCCGGGCAGCTCCGGGTTCGCGAGCGGCTCCGGGCCGACGAAGAGGGGCATCACGAAATCGTCGAGATCGAGCCGGGTTTCGCGCACGAGCCCGCGCAGCCCGGTCGTCCGTCGCAGCCGTCGCAGGCGAGTGACTGGAAAGGTGCTCACTCCTACAGCCTAGACCCGAAGAGCTGGGGTCAGACCCTGGCTCTTCTGGACGTCTCCGCTCAGGCCAGCAGGCGCCGCGTCGCGAGTCGGGCCAGGCCGCCGAACACGAGGCCGAGGCCGATGAGCCAGAGGAGCTCGCGAACGACGGCCCTCCAAGGGCTCGCGTCGTACAGAGAGACCGAGAAGTAGCGGACGGCGTGCGCGAACGGCAGCCCGTCGCTGAGCCAGCCCGCGACCGGGACGACCTCGCGCGGGACGAGGCCGAGGAACACGATCGGCATCACGACGAGCACGGCGACGAGGGATGCGGTGCGCGTCTCGCGTGCGAGCGCCCCGAGCAGGGTGCCGAGCGCGCCCAGCGCTGCTCCGGCAACCAGCAGGCCGGCCGCAAGCAGGGGCAGCCGCTGCCATGGCTCGCCGCCCGCGACGCCGCCGGCTTCGACGATGACGCCGAAGACGATCGCGATCGTCAGCCCGAGCGCAAGCGCGACGACGGCGGCGAGCGCCACCTTTGCGGACACCAGCTCGCCCATGGAGATCAGGCCTCGTCTCAACCGCCCGATCGCGTTCTCGTCGCGCTCGCTCGCGATCGCTCCCGCCGCAAGCAGCAGGGCCAGGAACGTGATCGTCAACGCCAGCGCATACGACTGCACCTGTGCGGAGAGCAGCGAGCTGCGTGACTCCTCGTGCGCCCGCTGGAGCCCGATCGGGTTCGCGGTGGCGCCGAGCAAGCTGCCGGTCTGAGCCAGCGCGACACCGGCGATCCGTGCGAACTCGGCGATGCGGTCACGCTCCGGACCGGGCGGCAACCGCCGCAGTAGGTTCTGCATCCGCGCCAGGCCGAGGACGTCGTACGTACGGCCGCCGAAATCCGCGCGGCCTCCGGTGACGATCAGCTGCACGTACTTCAGGTCGGTCTGCACGTAGGCCGTCTGCAACTGGCGGTTGAGCCCGTAGACCAGCGCCTGCACCTGCTGTGTCACGCGCGACGAGATCCCACCACGCGTCACCTGGTAGACGAGGCTCGGCGAGTGCAGGCCGCTCTTCAGGTCGGCGAGGAAGCCGGGAGGAACCGTCAGGGTTGCGACGACCCGGCCGGTCGCGAGCGCACGTCGCGCCTCGACCGGATCCATGCGCACGAGGTGGACGTTCTTGCCGACTTCGTCGATCGCAGCCTGGATCCCAAACCGATGGCCCCCGACGGAGACGACCTGCGGCAGGTGATCCTCGTCGACGAGCGCGACGCGCGGCTTCGAGCTCCCGTAGCCGGCGACGAGACCCACGAGCCCTGCGACGAGCAGCGGATAGGCGATCAGGACGCTGAGCAGGAGCGGCGAGCGCACGAGCACGAGCAGATCCTTCCGCAGGACGAGTGCCGATCGTCTCAAGTGAAGATCTCCTCGGCGTGCAGCTCGCGGTACTCCGCGGTTGGGCCGGCGAACGTCAGCCGTCCTCGTTGCAGCACTGCGACCCGGTCGGCGTAGAGCTCGAGCTCTTCGAGGTTCTGCGTCGCGAAGACCACAGATCCGCCCTGGTCGCGGAGGGCGGTCACCGTCTCCCAGAGCCGGCGCCGCTGGCCCGGATCGAGCGCGGCGGTGGGCTCGTCGAGGAGCAGCACGCGCGGACCGCCGAGCAACGCGAGCGCCACGTTGAGCCGCTGGCGGTTCCCGACGGACAGCGTGTGCGCGGGTCGGTCGGGAGGGATCTCGAACCGCACGAGAAGCTGCTCCGCAACAGGACCGTGATCCGGCTCGCCCTCGAGTCGCGCGAACAACTCGAGGTTTTCTCGGGCAGTCAGCCGGTCGTAGAACGCCGCGCGCTGCGGCACCCACCCGACTCGGACGTCGTCGACGCGCTCGATGGTTCCCGTACTCGGCTCCAGCGCACCGGCGAGCAGCGCCAGCAGGGTCGACTTCCCCGCGCCGTTCGGGCCGATCAGCGCGAGCGCCTCGCCGGCACGCACATCGAGATCCGTTGGCTCGAGCGCGACCTGTGTGCCGAAACGGCGCGCGACCTTGCGCGCCCGCAGCACCGTGTCGCTCAACGACTCGCCGCAGCCGGAGGAGGCTTCGCTTCTTCCAACCCGACGTCGACCGGGAGCACCTCCTCGTCGTCCCACGGCTCCAGCTCCGTACGGTCGCTGAAGTACTCCCACATCGCGCGGGCGGCGGCAAGCAGCGGCAACGCGATCAGCACGCCCGGCAGCCCGTAGATCTCGCCGCCTGCGAGCAGGCCGAAGATGACGAGCAGCGGATGCAGCCGCAGCGCGCTGCCCATCACGTTCGGAACGACGATGTGACCCTCCACCTGATGGATCGCAAGGAAGAGCAACGCGACCCAGATCGCCGAGACGGGATGGACGACGAGTGCATACAGGAACGGCGGAATCGCACCGAGCCACGGTCCCATGTACGGAATGAGCTCGGTGATCGCAACGAACGCACCGAAGAGCAGCGCGTACTTCTGCCCGTGCGGGAGCCACCCGAGCACACCGAAGAGCCATAAGCCCACGCCTGCGCTCGTGCCGATGATCAGCGACACGAGTGACTGGCCCTTCACGTAGCTCGTCAGCGAGTGCTCCATCCGCTGCACCAAGGGCTCAGAGCCGGGCTCGGGCGGAAACCGCCTGTTGAGCCGGCGTTCCAGCTTCGGAAAGTCGAGCAGCATGTAGATCGACACGACGAGGACCACGATCACGCTGAACAGCAGCTTCCCGATCGAGATCGCGGCGCCCTCGAGGAAGTTGATCACCTTCGTCGTGTACTTGCCTATGTCGTGCTTGCGGATGTCGCTCACGAGCCGATGGCCGCGATTCTCGATGTTGATCCCGCCGAGGTGGTGGACATCCAGCCAGTGCTGCAGGCGATTCACGTCGCGATCCGCGTCGACGAGGCCGGTTCGTCCGTTCACGTTCGTAAAGTAGGAATCCACCCGTTTCGCGGCCGTCTTCGTCTCACTGACGACCACGGTCCCGAGAGCCCCGATGGCGGCGATCAACGCAACCGCGAACACGAGGTACACGAACGCGACTGCGAAGCCGCGCGGGATCCTGATCCTCTCCACCAGCCGAACGACGGGGCTCAGCAGCAGCGCGATCAGAAGCGCGACGAGAAAGAGAAAGACGACGTGACGGACCGCACCCGCCACCACCCACAGAAGCAGCAGCAGGACCGGGAACCCGGCCAGTTGGATCCAGCGCGGGATCTCGATCTTGGCCCTGCCGGGCATGCCGGTGATCGTACAGCCGCCGTCCTACGTTTCCCCACCGTTCGACCCCCGGATTGGGACTGGGACTGGGTAGAGGACGGCAACCTCGCCCTCGACCGTCACGAACGGGGGTCGGAAATGCGGGTGGATCCGAGGGTTCAGCTGTCACAAAGTCGGACCCCTCATCGGTTCATGAAGGGGTCGGGGTCCGTTACGGTGGCGCGAATGCCGGCCCCCTCCCGTCGACGCCCCGCGGCGCGCAAACGCCCGCGGAGCAAGCCTGTGCACCATCGGGCACGTCGCCTCATCGTCCTGACCGTCGTTTCCGGCGTCCTGCTCGGGACGTTGCTGATCACCGCGTTCGGACAGGGAGCAACACGCGAACCGGCCCAGTCGCTGTCGAGCACGGCGAGCCGGCTGCTGCCCGCGGGACCGCCGGCTCCGCTCACGGTCGCTCTGCACAACGGGCTCCGCATTCAGTTGCCGATCGCGCAGAACCGCGTCACCGCGATCGGCTACCACTCCTCCGGCGACGGAGCGCTGCCGCTGAGCGCGCTTGGCCGTCAGGGCAACGAAGGCGCGCTCTTGCGACTCGCGCACAAGATCTTCGGGGGCGGCGGCGCGGGCTTCGTCTACTACCAGCTGAACGGCGGCGAGACCGCAGTGCTGGACGTCGGCGCCCTACCGGGTACAGACGTCTACGCGCCGGTGGACGGCACCATCGTCGGGATCTCGGACTACATCCTCAACGGCCAACGCTACGGCTCGCGCATCGACATCCAACCATCGGCCGATCCGTCACTCGTGGTCTCGCTCACCCATTTGAGCCCCGACCCGGCTCTCACCGTCGGCTCGACGATCGCCGCGTCGAGCAC
>CATPAS010000171.1 GCA_955652075.1 uncultured Gaiellaceae bacterium
GGACTGCTCGACGAGATCCAGATCCACCTCGCCCCTGTGCTCCTCGGCGACGGCGTCTCCCTCTTCGACCGGTTGGGAATCGACGCCTTGGGGCTCGAGACCAGGAGGGTGATCGCCACGCCCTCCGTCACCCATCTCAGGTTCGGTGTGCTGGGAGTGGCACTCGCTTCATGATGGAGCGGATCGCCGCGTTTGCGTCATACGAAGTTGACATATGTTGCGGGCACCGCTTGTGCTTGCTAGCATTTTGTCCTGCATAGCGAGCGCAAGCGTCGTGACCGCTGTGCTGGCAGGAGCCCAAGACCAGGCGGCTCCACTGCAATAGCCACCCTAAACCTCTGGTGGGCCAGCGTTCTTCCACGGACGGCGGAGGGTTATGGGCTCGCTTGCAGGCAATGAGGTTCGTCGACCCGGCGGCAACCTCGAACTCACTTTCACGGGCATCCTCGACGGCGCCGGCCTCGAGTGCCCTCAGCCTTCCCCGCACGCCTCAGTGGTACGAACACGGACGACGCGGAACCCCTCCCCCGCGTCGTCCGGTGAGGCGCAAGACCGCCGATGAGCAATCGCACCCTCGTCCCTGAGGTCTTCTCACGCGGGAGTCGCACGCCGGCCAAGGCGCGGGTTCGCGAGCTGCTCGACCAGCAGGCGGCCCTCCGCGAGCTCGCAGTCGCGGTGGCGGAGATGCGCGAGCCCGAGGTGATCTACGAGCTCGTAGCCAAACAGGCCGCTGGAGTTGCCGGCGTCGATTCGGGCGCTGTGGTTCGCTTTCGCGTGGACGGCGTCGCCGAGGTCGTCGGCTCGTGGCACATGGGCAGCACGCACATCGGCAGCCTGCTCCCGCTGGACCGCACGGCCGAAGCCCGGATCGCGGGACGGGCCGGCCGAAGGAACGGCTCCACGCCCGCGAGCGCGCCCGACCGGGCCGCGTCCCTGTCTGTGCCGGGCGGCGTCTCCGTCCCGATCCGCGTGCGGCGGGAGCTCTGGGGATCCCTGCTCGTGGTAGCGAGCGGCGCAGAGGAGATCCCGCCTGATCTGGAAGAGCGGCTCGGCATCTTTGCCGACCTCGCGGGACTCGCAATCACCAACGCCGACACGAGCTCACACCTCCTGGCTCAGGCCACCAGCGATCCGCTGACCGGTCTTCTGAATCATCGCGCCTTCCAGGCACGGGTCGAGAGCGAAGTCGCGCGTGCGCAGCGCTATGGACGGCCACTCGCGCTGGTGCTCCTCGACCTCGATCACTTCAAGAGCATCAACGATGCTTATGGCCACCAGGCGGGAGACGCCGCGCTGATGCAGGCCGCACGCCTCCTCGACGATGGAGCGCGCGCCGGAGACATCATCGGCCGGATCGGCGGCGACGAGTTCGCGCTGCTGCTTCCGGAGACGACGGCAAGCGGGGCGCTTCCGATCGCCGAACGCTGGGCGGCGGAATTCCGCGCCGCGCCGGTCGGCGTTGCCGCTCATCTGACGATGTCGGCGGGCGTCTGCGATCTCACGCATGCGAAAGACAGCAAGGAACTATTGCGACTCGCGGACGGCGCGCTCTACTGGGCGAAGAACCAGGGCAGGGACACCGTCGTAACGTATTCACCCGAGGTCGTCTATGAGCTCTCCGACAGCGACCGGGCCGACCGATTGCAGCGCTCCCAGTCGTTGATCTCGATCCGCTCGCTTGCCCGCTCCATCGACGCCAAGGAGTCTCCAAACGAAGATCATTCCGAGCGAGTGGCCGGCTTCGTCCGTCGACTTGCCGAAGCCGCCGGCTGGCCACCCGTGCCCGTGGCCCAGCTCGCCGAGGCTGCCCGGATCCACGACGTCGGGAAGGTCTGCATCCCGGACGAGGTCCTGCACAAGCCGGGATCCCTCGCTCCGGCTGAGTACGAGCTCGTGAAGGCACACGCGGCCCTCGGTGGACAGATCGCGCGCGAAGCCCTCAGCGATGAGCAAGCCCTCTGGATCGAGCAGCATCACGAGCGCTTCGACGGCACCGGCTATCCGAACGGTCTGGCCGGCGCCGAGATCTCGGAGGGGGCCGCGTTGCTCGCACTTGCCGACAGCTGGGACGTGATGACGACGGTCCGGAGCTACTCTCCGGCCAAGTCGGAGCGGGAAGCGCTCGCCGAGTGCCTCTCGCTTTCCGGCAGCCAGTTCGCCCCCACCGCCTGCAGGGCGCTCGCGAGCATCTTCTAGTAGCTTGCCCGATGGTCAGCTCGGCTGCTGCACGATCCGAATGTACGGTTTGGGCGACTCCCAGCCGTCCGGATACGTCTCTTTGGCCTCGTCGTCGGAGACCGAGCCAGCGATGATCACATCTCTGCGGTGAAATCAGGTGCCGTGTCGCCGATCCGCAGAGCCATCTCTCGTCCTCAACGCAGGTACCCCGCTGGTCCACGCCCGCGTGGAGCTTGACGCACCGGAGGAATCGTGTCTACTTGGTGCGCCTACACCCGAGTTCATGAGGAGGCGCGCAATGGCACCGATCACCGAGAGCATCGAGATCGACCGCAGGCCCGAGGACGTCTTCGCCTACCTCGACGACGTCGAGCGGCACGGCGAGTGGCAATCCCAGATCGTCGACGTCCAGCCCCAAGGTGACCAGCCGATGGGGGTCGGCAAGCGTGTACGGGAGACGCGCCGGGTGCCAGGCGGCGACCGCTCGATGACCTATGAGGTCACCGCGCACGACCCGCCGCGGCAATCGTCGTTCCGGGTGCTCGACGGGCCGGTCCGGGCGGTCGGCACGATCTCGATCGAGCCGATCGGCGACGGCGCGCGGTCCCGGCTCACGATCTCGATCGACTTCGAAGGGCATGGACTCGGAGGCAAGGTTCTGCTCCCGGTGGCGAAAGCCCAGGCGCGCAAGCAGATCCCGAAGGACCAGGCGAAGATGAAGGAGCTGCTCGAGTCGCACCAGGCTGCCTAGATGCGGGGAATCCAGCTCCGGGCGCGCGCAGGACTCCGCGGGGGGCGGGGCCGCTGGCTCCTGCCGCCGTGGATCGCCCCCGCGTTCATTCTGTGTGCGCTCATCCTGCTCCCCTGGGCCGCGTTCCTGATCCTGACGCTCCCAGAGAACTACAAAGCCAACCACTGGAGGGTGGCCTGGGGCGGGTTCGACCTCGGTCTCGGCGCGGTGATGGTCGCAACCGCAATTGCCGTGATCCGGCGTTCGCCCTTTGCCGAGGTCACGGCAGCCGTCTGTGGGACGTTGCTGGTCTGCGACGCCTGGTTCGACGTGCTCACGTCACGCACCACCGGTGAGCTCGTGCAGGCCGCCGCCGAGGCGGCCCTCGTGGAGCTGCCGCTCGCCGCGCTGTGCTTCTGGATGGCCAGCAACCTCGCGCGCGCCGTCGAGGTCGCGCGCCCGTATCTGCAGGCGGCAGGCTTCCGGGTCGAGAGCAACCGCCTGGTGCCGCCAGAGGATTTACGCGGATCCGATCACTAAGGCAGAAGGCGCGCGCGCCGGGCTAGGGTGCGCGGCTTGACGGACATCTCGGATCTGATCCGGTCGCGGCGGACACACAAGTCCTTCGGCCCGGCACCCGTGCCGCCCGAGGTCGTCGACGAGCTACTCGAGCTCGCGCGGTGGGCGCCGAACCATCACCGGACGAATCCCTGGCGGTTTCGCGTGCTCGGCCCCGAGACGCTGGCGCGGCTCAAGGAGGCGGCCGGTCCCGGCGAGGCACCGAAGCTCGACCGTGCGCCGACGCTCGTCGTCGCCTCTGCGGTATTGACCGGCGACCTCGAGCAGGACGAGGAGGACATCTGCGCGACCGCGAGCGCGATCTACGCCGTCCTGCTCGCAGCGCACGGGCGCAAGCTCGCTGGCTACTGGCGGACACCGAGTGTGCTCCGCACGAAGGCCGGGCGCGATGCGGTGGGCTTGCCGGACGGCGAACGGTTCCTCGGCCTGATCCACCTCGGCACCCCGCGGAGCGATCCTGCTGTCCCCGGGCGGGCGCCGCTCGAGACCTACCGCATCTTCCTGCCGTAGGGAGTGGGCGCAGGTAGCGTGGCAAGGTGACCGAGGTCCCGGCCCAGGAACCAGCGCACGAGATCGTGTGCCCTCACTGCAAGAAGACGTTCACAGCCGAGCTGATGGCCGGTACGACCGAACGCCACCGCGGCTTCAAATGCCCGCACTGCCGGCTCTTCGTACCGGCCGACCGCGCCAAATAACCGAGCGAAAGCTGTGCTTTCGCTCGGGGATTAGGTTCGGCGCTTCGCGCGAAACGTGCGCGGGCGCAGCCCGCACACTCTCACGGTGGGGACGGCTGGGCGATTGTCCCCTTCCGTGCGGGCACGGGCGCTAAAGCGTCCGCACCCGCATCAGGTCGCCTGCGGCTAAGCCGCTTCGCGTTGCTTAGCCTCCGGCCTTAATGGCCTGCCGAACGCGCGTTCGCCAGCAACACCGTTCGCCAGCAACACCTAGGGCCGGAGCGCCGTCCCTAGATTCGGGCGGAGCTTCGCCTGGGTGAAGGTATCCCTCGTTCAAGGGATAGGGATGGCTTGCCGATAGGGAATTCGTGGCATTCGAGGTCGCCAGAGATCTTCGTGCGGGCCCGGAGCTCTCGGCGCCCC
>CATPAS010000172.1 GCA_955652075.1 uncultured Gaiellaceae bacterium
GGCCTGTTCGCGATCCGCTGCAGCGAGACAGCGTCGTACGGGTTGTCGATCGCCTGCAGATACGCGATCGCGTCCTTGAACTCGGCGCGCTCGTAGAAGCGCGGGCCGCCGATCACCTGGTACGCGACGCCCTGACGAACGAGGACGTCCTCGAGCACCCGCGACTGTGCGTTCGTTCGGTAGAAGATCGCGACTTCGTCCCCCGAAAAGCCTTGTTCGACGAGCCCCGCGATGCCGGCGGTGACGAACCGCGCCTCGGCGTGCTCGTCCTCCACCTCCAGCACGCGGACGGGCTCGCCCTCGCCGAGCTCGGACCAGAGCTCCTTCGGCTTGCGATCCCGGTTGTTGGTGATGACTACGTTCGCGGCCTCGAGAATCGAGTTGGTCGAGCGGTAGTTCTGCTCCAGCGCGATCGTGCGCGTACCCGGGAAGTCGCGCTCGAAATCCAGGATGTTGTTGATGTCCGCTCCTCTGAAGGCGTAGATCGACTGGTCCGGGTCGCCCACCGCCATCAGGTTCCGGTGCTTGTCGGCGAGCAGTTGCAACAGCCGGTACTGCGCGTGGTTCGTGTCCTGGTACTCGTCGACAAGGATGTAGCGGAACGCCTTCTGCCATTTCTCGCGCACGTCCGGGAAGCGTTCCAGTACGTCGACGGTGAGCATGAGCAGGTCGTCGAAGTCGACGGCGTTCGAGGCGAACAGGCGGCGTTGATACAGCTGGTAGACGTCCGCGACCGTCTGGTCGTAGAACGACTGCACCTGGTTCGCGTACTCGTCCGGTGAGATCAGACGGTTCTTGGCGTGTGAGATCTGGTTGTGGATCCCGCGCGGAGTGAATCGCTTCGGGTCGCGCTCGAGCTCCTCCAGACATTGCTTCACCAGCCGGACCTGGTCAGCCTGGTCGTAGATCGTGAAGTTCGAGCGGTAGCCGAGCCGCTGCGCCTCGCGCCGCAGGATTCGACCGCACGCAGCGTGGAAGGTGAGGATCCACAGCCCCTGGCCGCTGCGCCCGAGCAGCCGTTGCAGGCGCTCCTTCATCTCGCCCGCCGCTTTGTTCGTGAAGGTGATGGCGAGGATCTCGTTCGGCTTCGCGCCGACTGCGTTGATCAGGTGCGCGACGCGATAGGTGAGCACGCGGGTCTTGCCGGAGCCTGCGCCGGCGATGACGAGCAGCGGCCCTTCGGTGGCGAGCACGGCCTCCCGCTGAGCGGGATTGAGGTCGGCGAGGTATTGCTCAGGCGAGGCGACGGCCATGGGTCGATGCTAGCGAGGCCCTGTTGGGACAGCCGAGACCTGGCTCGTGCGCCCATGCCGACTCGAGCCACGGCGGGGACTGTCCCGGACAGGTCCCGCCGAGACGCTGGCCAAACCGACTCGAAGGGACATGGAGTTCGTGCCGAAAGCGTGACTTTTCTTGCACACATGGCGGCTGCGGACACGCATAGGCTTCCGCTTCGTGCGGCTCGCGCTCATGATCGAGGGACAGGAGGGTGTGACCTGGGAGGAGTGGGTCGCGCTAGCGTCGGCCTGCGAGGAGCACGGCGTCGAGGCCCTCTTCCGCTCCGACCACTACATCTCGTGGTTCGACGAGAGCCGCCGCGTCCTCGACGCCTGGGCGACGATCGCGGGACTGGCGGCGCGCACCACGAAGCTCGAGCTCGGCACGCTCGTCTCCCCCGCGACGTTCAGGCATCCGTCGGTGCTGGCCCGTTCTGCCGCGACGGCGGACGAGATTTCGGGCGGCCGCGTAACGCTCGGAATGGGGGCCGGCTGGCAGGACCGCGAGCACGAGGCGTACGGGTTCGAGTTCGGCACACCGCGCGAGCGCGTCGCACGGCTCGGGGAGCAGCTCGAGATCGTGCACGGCCTCCTCCACGCGGACCGTTTCGACTTCGACGGGACGTACTACCGGCTCGATGCCGCGCCGGGCCTCGGCCGGCCGGAGCTGCCGATCCTCGTCGGTGGCAGCGCGAAACGCGGCACGGCCCTGCCCGCGGTCCGCTTCGCCGACGAGTACAACGCCCTGTTCGGCACGCTCGACGAGGTCCGCGAGCGCAAGCAGAAGCTCGACGAGGCCTGCGAGCTCGGAGGCCGAGATCCTGCCACCCTTCGCTACTCGCTGATGGCACCGTGCGTCATCGGCCGCACCGAGCAGGAGGTGCTGGAGTCCGCGCGGCGCATCGGCGCGCGCTTCGGCCGGGACCCGGAAGATGTCCTCGAACGCCACCGGGAGCATGGCCCGGTCGGGACGATCGCCGAAGCCGCCGAGCGGCTGAAGCAGATCGAGGAGATCGGGTACGACCGCGTCATGCTGCAGCACCTCGCGCACGACGATCTGGAGACGGTGGCCCTCATCGGGCGCGAGCTCGCGCCGGCCGTCGCGTAACCGCGCCGTTGCGCGGCCCGATCGAACGGCTCTTCCCGAACCTCTCGCACGGACCGCGGGTGGTGATCGACTGGGTGGTGACGATCGTAAGTGCGGTTCTGATCGTCCTCGCCGTCAAGGCGTGGGTCGTCAATCCGTATCGAATTCCATCTCCGTCGATGGAGCCGACACTCCACTGTGCCCGGCCTGCTCCGGACTGCGGGGCGGGCACGTCTGACCGGGTACTGGCCAACCGGTTCATCTACTACTTCCACCCCCCGAGGAGAGGCGACATCATCGTCTTTCACGCGCCGGCCGCAGCGCGTCGCGAATGCGTCGGCGGCATCTTCGTCAAACGGATCATCGGGCTGCCCGGCGAGGTCTGGTCGGAGCGAAACGGCGTCACCTACATCAACGGACGCCGCCTTGCCGAGCCTTACGTCGCTCCGGCGCGCCGCGACCGCGAGACGAAGGAGCTCGTCGACATTCCGCCGGTCGGCACGATGCGGCGCATTCCGCCGCGGATGTACCTCGTGGAGGGAGACAACCGCGCGCACTCGTGCGACTCACGGGTCTGGGGGCTCGTGCCGCGCGCGAACATCATCGGCAAGGTCTTCCTGACCTACTGGCCGCTCAACAGAATCGGCACGCCGTAAAGAAAGAGCCCCGCCGAAGGCGGGGCTCTCGATCAGAGGTAAGGCTCGACCTAGTAGTCCTCGCGAAC
>CATPAS010000173.1 GCA_955652075.1 uncultured Gaiellaceae bacterium
GCGGCCGATGCACTAGCCGCGTCTCGATTGTCGTAGAGAGCCGGTCGTGCCGATCGCGATCTGCGGCAGCGCGTGCGGATCGAGCCACCGAAGCACGTGCACGAGGGCGGGGCGATGCAGGCTGATGCAGCCCCTCGTCGCCTTGCCGATCTGAACGTGGAGGAAGATCCCGGAACCACGCCCGGGCACGACGGGGTGCATGTTGTACTCGACGACGGCCAGATGCGCGTACGCGCGCGGAGACAGGCACCTACATTTGAGCCGCCGGGTGGAGAAGAATGTGTCGGCGTGATCCGCACTCCGTTCACCGAGCTGATCGGGATCGAGCATCCGGTCGTCTGCGCCGGGATGGGTGGAGGTCATACCGGCGGCGCGCTCGTGGGACGCGTATCGGAGGCCGGCGGCCTCGGGGTGATCGGAGCGTCCTTCCTGCCGCCGCAGGAGGTCGAGTCGATGGTGCGGCGCGCCCGCGAGATCACGTCGAAGCCGATCGGCATCAACCTGCTGCTCCACGCGACCCAGGATCGCCTGGACGAGGTCCTCGATCTGGAGCCTGTCGTGCTGTCGACGGCGTGGCCTCGAGACGATCAGGATCTCGCGGCGATCTTCGCGAAGGCGCACGAGCGCGGGATCCGTGTGATGCACATGGTCCCGAGGGTTGAGGACGGGGTGCGCGCCGCAGAGGCCGGCGCGGACGTGATCGTCGCTCAGGGCAACGAGGGCGGGGGGCACGTCGGCGAGATCGGCACGACGGTGATCGTGCGTCAGGTCGTGAAGTCGGTCGCGCCGATTCCGGTGCTCGCAGCCGGCGGTCTGGTCGACGGCGCCGGCTTGGCGGCGGCTCTGGCGCTCGGTGCCGACGGCGTCCTCCTCGGCACGCGGTTCCTCGCCACCGACGAGGCTCCGGTGGAGGCCGCGTATAAGGGAGCGATCGTCGCGAGCAGAGGCGACGACACGATCGTGACGACGGTCGCCGACACGCTCAGCGGCCGCGACTGGCCCGGCGCCTGGTCGCGCGTGCGACGGACGCGCTTCATCGAGGAGTGGCTGGGCCGCGAGCCGGAGCTGCGCAGGCGGCGCGACGCGGTGTGGGCGGTGCTCGAGGCGGCCGAAGAGTCCGATCCCGACTACGGGGTCATGTGGATCGGTCAATCGGCCGGGCTCGTCGACTCGATCCTCCCCGCGGGCGACGTGGTTCGAGGGATAGTCGCCGAGGCGGAGGAGATCCTGCGGTCGCGATTGCCGGCCCTGCTGCGCGAGCGCTCCTAGTGGCCGGAATCGGATACGGCCGGCAGCGTCAGGCCGACATCTACCTCGCGGGCGTGCGGGGACGGAAGCCGCGCGTGCCCCAGAGCGCGGCGGCGCTCGAGCAGGAGGCAGAGCGCGCGATGAGCGACGAGGGCTTTGCCTACATCGCGGGTGGTGCCGGGCTCGAGACGACCATGAAGGCGAACCGCGCCGCGTTCGAGCGCGTGCGGATCGTTCCGAGGATGCTCCGCGGGCCGGCGACGCGCAACCTCGAGGTCGAGCTGTTCGGTCGCACGCTCTCTGCGCCGCTCTTGCTCGCACCGATCGGCGTCCTCGAGATGGCGCATCGTGACGGCGACGTTGCGGTGGCGCACGCGGCCGCGGCCGAAAGCGTGCCGATGATCTTCTCCAGCCAGGCGTCGCGGTCGCTCGAGGAATGCGCGGCGGCGATGGGCGACGCACCCCGCTGGTTCCAGCTGTACATGAGCACGTCGGACGAGCTCGTGCGCAGCTTCGTCGCGCGCGCGGAGCGCTCCGGGTGCGAGGCGATCGTCGTGACGCTCGACACGACGATGCTCGGCTGGCGGTTACGCGATCTCGACCTCGGCTTCCTTCCCTTTCTCGCGGGAAAGGGGATCGCCCAGTACGTCGCCGATCCGGTCTTCCAGCGCCTCGTCGACCAGGCGCCGCCGCCCGAGAGCGGGCCTGTGACACCTGCAGCCGTCCGCGCGCTCTGGCGGTTGGCGCGCGCCTACCCGGGCTCGACGTGGGCGAACCTGCGCTCGCCACGACCGCGCCAGGCAGTGCGCACTTTCCTCGACGTGTTCGCGCGGCCGTCGCTGAAGTGGGATGACCTCGCGCTCGTCCGCGACGCGACGAAGCTGCCGATCCTTCTCAAGGGCATTCTCCATCCGGACGATGCACGGCGCGCGCTCGACGAGGGAGTCGACGGGATCGTCGTCTCGAACCACGGTGGCCGCCAGGTCGACGGCTCCATCGGGAGTCTCGACGCATTGCCGGCAATCGTCGAAGCGGTCGGACGCCGTGCTCCGATTCTGTTCGACAGCGGCATCCGCGGCGGTGCGGATGTGTTCAAGGCCCTGGCGCTCGGCGCGACGGCGGTGCTGATCGGACGGCCGTACTGTTACGGGCTTGCGGTCGCCGGAGAGTCAGGCGTGCGCGAGGTGATCCAGAACTTCATCGCCGACTTCGACCTGACGTTGGGTCTTTCAGGGTGTGCGTCGCTCGCCGAGATCGGCGGGGAGTCGATCGAGATCGCATAAGGTCGTCGAATGGCGAGTGCCTCACGAACAGCGGGACTGGAAACACTGAGAGAGCGGCATCGAGGCCCGGTCATCACCTCGGATGACCGCGGCTTCGACGTCGCACGAGCGACCTTCAACGGGATGATCGAACGGCACCCGGAGCTGATCGTGCGCCCGCTGGACATCAGTGACGTGGTGACAGCTCTCCGGTTCGCGCGCGAAGCGGACCTGCCCGTGGCCGTCCGCGGCGGAGGCCACGGAGTCGCAGGTCACTGCATCGGCGACGGGAGCCTCGTCGTCGACCTGCGCCTGATGCGCGAGGTCGTCGTCGATCCCGAGTCGCGGACGGCAACCTGCGGTGGAGGCGCGCTCTGGGAGGATCTAGACACCCCCGGTCAGCGGCACGGCCTCGCGACGCCGGGTGGAACCTTCGGTGACACCGGAGTCGCCGGCCTCACCTTGGGCGGCGGCATCGGGCACCTGACGCCGTCGTACGGGCTCACGCTCGACAACCTGCTCGGTGCGACGGTGGTCACGGCTGACGGCAACGTCCTCACGGCGAGCGAGAACGAGAACGCCGAGCTCTTCTGGGCGCTCCGCGGCGGTGGTGGGAACTTCGGGATCGTCGTCGAGTTCAAGTTCCAGCTCCATCCGGTTGGGCTTCTGCTCGGTGGGCACCTCGACTATCGCCTCGAGGACGCATCGATCGTGCTTCCCGTGTGGAGGGACCTGATGGCAGATGCTCCGGACAGCCTGGCGAGCTTCGCGCAGATCTACCGTGACGGCGTCACCGGAGAAGGGCTCGTCAACGCTTCGATTGCGTGGGTCGGCGATCTGGACGATGGGCGCGACGCGATCCGCGAGCTCACGGATGGCCTGTCACCCGTGACGAACGGCGTCAGGCCGATGTACTACTCCGAGCTGCAGGACCTGTACGGACGCATGCCGTTCGGTTTGCGGAACTACTGGTCGGGCCGCTTTCTCGGCGAGCTTCCAGACGAACTGCTCGCTCTCACGAGCGAGCAGTTCGTCGAATCGGGGACCTCCGGCGGTGTTTTGTTCGAGCCGCTGCACGGTGCGCCGACGCGCGTCGCTTCCGCTGCGACCGCATTCGCCGGGCGCGAGGCGCGCTGGAACGCGACCTTCCTCGGCGTCTGGACCGAGCAGGAGGACGACGAGCGCCAGATCGAGACCGCCCGCGCGTACTCGAGGTCGCTCGAGCCGTGGAAGATCGGCGGGGGCTATCTCAACTACGCCACCGAGGCATCGGCGGACGGTCTCGAAACGGAGTTCGGTGCACAGCGGTTCGAACGGCTACGGATCGTGAAGCGTCAGTACGACCCGTCGAACGTCTTCAGGTTCAACCACAACATCGCGCCTGACTAGCGCTACATGCCCTTGGCGAGGCCGATGACATGGCCCTCGGGGTCGGCGAACAGTGCGATGGTGACCTGTGGAAGCTCCGTCACCGGCATGATCGTCTTGCCGCCGAGCTTTTCGGCCTTGTCGAGGGTCGCCTGGGGGTCGTCGGTGCCGACGTAGAAGGTGACGTGGCCGTTGCCGTTCGGCGCC
>CATPAS010000174.1 GCA_955652075.1 uncultured Gaiellaceae bacterium
GCCGTCGACTGAACACCTCTTCCGAGAAACGGCCGGAACCGCGCCCACACGTCGCGTAACCGGATCGCCCGAAGTAACGTACGGTGAGTTAGTGCTTCATTCAGCGAAAGGAGGATTGGGATGTCTTCTGTGACCCGCCGACGGTGGCTTAGCGGCGTTATTTGTTTCTCGGTGCTTGCGTTCGCTATTACCGGATCGGCGGCGGCCTCGTCGCCCAACAGCGCGAACGCGCGGCTGAAGCATGTGTTCGTGATCGTGCTCGAGAACCATGCGCGCGATCAGGTGATCGGCGATCCGAACGCGCCGTTCATCACCTCGCTCGCGAACAGCTACGGGGTCGCGGCGAGCTACTACGGTGTCACGCACCCGAGCGAGCCGAATTATGTTGCGATGATCGCCGGCGACACTTTCAACGTGTTCGACGACAATCCGGCCAACCGTTTCGGCGGGGCGAACCTGGCCGACCAGTTGGAAGCGCACGGCATGACCTGGGCCACCTACCAGGAATCGCTGCCCTCTACGGGCTATTTGGGCGATTTCGCCCCCGACAGCGGCCACAAGCTGTACGCGTCCAAGCACAACCCGTTCGTGCTCTTCAACGACATCCGCAACAACCCGGCGCGGCTGCAGAACATCAAGTCCTACACGGCGCTCGCCGGCGATCTGGCTGGGAACAAGGTTCCCGACTTCAGCCTGATCGTCCCCAACCAGTGCCACGACATGCACGGCGGCGTCTACTCCAAGGTCGCCAGCGGCGATGGCAGCCCCTGCCCATACGGCAACGTCAACAACGACCCCGCCGACGTGTACCTGAAACAGCAGGCGGACGTGTTCGTCAAGGACGCGGTTACGAAGATCATGAGCTCGAAGGCGTGGAGCGGCAACTCAGCGATCTTCATCGTCGCCGACGAGTCTGACTACAACAACAACCCCGCCAACGACGGCTGGACCGACACCTCGTACTGCTGCGACTCGCCGTTCCTTCCCGCCGGCCCGTTCCCCGACGGCGGCATCGGCGCCCCATGGGCGGGTGGCATCTATGGCGGCGGACTCAGCCCGGCAATCGTGATCACCACCCACGGCCCGCGCGGCTACGTCAGCAGCACCCCGTACAACCACTACTCGCTGCTGACCACGATCGAAAAGAACTGGCACCTCGGCTACCTCGGCCACGCAGGCGACACCGCCGGCGGCGTGTTGCCAATGAACGATCTCCTCACCCACTAGAAAGCCAACCCAGCGCCTCGCTTTCTCCGAGGGGAGGCCAGACTACCGAGCCTCCCCTCGGCCCCACAGGAGTGAAATCGTCCCGTGCCTACAGGTGAGACGTGAGGCCGGCGCCGCTCGCGTCGCCGTCGACAGAAGCTTCGTCTGCTCCCTCGCCACCCTGGGCATTCTCGTACCAGGAGTAGGCGTACTTGCCGTCGTCCAGATCCTTGGCGAACTTCGTGAGCTTGAGCGGGTGGAAGGTGTCGCACATCACGGCGAGCTCGTGTGTCTCGTGCGTGCCGATCGACTTCTCCGCCAGCCCAGGCTGGGGCCCGTGCGGCAGGCCCGACGGGTGCAGCGTGATCGAGCCGACGTCCACCCCACGCCGCGAGCCGAACTTGCCGGAGACGTAATAGATCATCTCCTCCGACTGAAGGTTCGAGTGGTGGTACGGGATCGGCACCGCGAGCGGGTCGAAGTCGAGCTTGCGCGGACAGAACGAGCAGATCACGAAGTTCCTGCCCTGGAACGTCTGGTGTGACGGCGGCGGCTGGTGGATGCGGCCCGTGATCGGCTCGAAGTCGTGCACCGAGAACGTCCACGGATAGAGGTAGCCGTCCCAACCCACGACGTCGAACGGGTGGTAGTCGAGGACGTACGTCTGGTAGCCGCCGCGCACGCGCACCTTGACTGGAAACTCGCCCTTGTCGCGGTGCGTGTTCAGCTCCGTGGGCGGATGGATGTCGCGGTGATAGTACGGCGCACCCTCGAGGATCTGCCCGTACTGGTTGCGGTAGCGCTTCGGAATCTCGATCAGCCCCGGCGTCTCGAAGACGAGGTAGCGCTGTTCGCCCTCCGGCTTGAACCGGTACGTCGTGCCGCGCGGGATGACGACGTAATCGCCCTCCTTGTACGGAACGTTGCCGAAGATCGTCTCCAACGTGCCTGCGCCTTCGTGCACGAACACGACCTCGTCGCCCTCACCGTTGCGGAAGAAGTAGTCCATCTGCTTCTTCGGGCGCGCGAGCGAGATCTCGACGTCGTTGTTCCACATCAGGAGGCGCCGGCCGGTGATCTCGTCCCCCTCCGCGTCGATGTCGTAGGTCTTGAAGTGGCGGTGGGCGTGCGCGTCCGGAACCCATTCGTCGCGCTTGATCTCCTCGAAGCTGCCGATCTTCATCACGCGGCACGGGGACTGGAGGTGGTACAGGATCGACTCCATCCCGACGAAGCCCTCCATGCCCATGACCTCCTCGGTCAGGAGCGTTCCGTTGTCGCGGAACTGGATGTGGCGCTTCCTCGGGACGTCGCCGAGGCGCTGGTAGAACGGCACGACTAAAGATTACCGCCGGCCGCACGGGCAAAGCCCGCACGGCCTCGACGCGGCGTTGTCAAGTCAACGCCTCGGCGGCCAATGCGGCCAGGCGCGTCCCAACTGCGGGCGCGAACTTGAAGCCGTGGCCGCTGCACGGCGAGCCGATGACGACCTTGCCGCGACGCTCGAGGATGAAGTGTTCGTCCGGCGTCGTCGTGTACATGCACGTCTCGGTGGCGACCGGCTCAGGCGGCACGTCGGGGTGGATCCTCAACACCCAGTCCACGGTTCGCGCGACGAGCGCCGGGTCTGGTTCACCCGGCTCGTCGGGACCTGCTTCGGTTCCGGCATGGTGGGCGCCCGCCTTCAGCCCGTGCACGGGATCGTGGAGCGAGTACATCACGTGCCCCCCGGTTTGCGGGTGGAGCTGTCCGACTGACGGGAGTGGAGCACCTTCGCGCCGGAAGTACACCACCGTCTCCCGTGTCGTGCGAAGCGGCAGATCCGGAAAGAACCTGCCCGCCCAAGGGCCGACGGTCACCACCACCACCTTTGCGTCGACGTCGTCGAGAGAGCCGATCCGTGTCTGCTCTTCGATCCGTGCGCCGGCGGCGACAGCGCGATCCACGAACGCACGATGTGCGAGATCCGCGCGCACAATGCCGGCCTGCGGCTGAAAGAGCGCGGTCCAGCCATCCGGCACAGCGACGGGCCAGCGCCGGTTGGCCGAATCGGAATCCAACAGCTCGTACTCTGCGCCGGCAGCATCGAGCACGGCGTGCGAGCTCTGCTCGGGACGCTCGACCAACTCGAGCAGCCCGTTCAGCTCGAGCAGCTCCTGGCCTGACTCCTGCTCGAGCTCGCGCCACCCGGCGAACGCTTCTTTCGCCAGCTCGGTGAACGCCACCTCTGGATACGCGAGGCGCATGATCCGCGAGCGGCCGTGACTCGATCCGTGGTCGTGGCCGATGTGGAACTGCTCGACGAGCAAGACGTCGCGGCCCTCGCGCGCCAGAGCATGGGCAGCAGCGGATCCCATGATCCCCGCACCGACGACGACTACCTCCGCACGCACGGTCGTCAAGCGACGCGGTTCCGCAGTATGCCGATGCCTTCGATCTCCAGCTCGACGACGTCGCCGTGCTGCAGCCAGCGCCCGTCGCCGTGCTCCAGGATGCAGCCGGTCCCGACCGTGCCCGACCCGAGGACGTCGCCAGGCCGGAGGTGCGTGTTCCGCGCGGCGTGGGCGACGATCGCGTCCCACGAGTGGTACATGTCGGCGAGGTTTCCCCGCGACCGCTCCTCCCCGTTCACGCGCGCGATCATCGTGCCACTCGTCCCGTCGAACTCGTCAGACGTCACCAGCACCGGCCCGAGGCTCGTGGCGAAGTCCTTTCCTTTCGCAGGACCGAGCCCGACCTTCATCTCAGCACGCTGGAGATCGCGTGCCGACCAGTCGTTCATGATCGTGAAACCGGCAATCTGTCCCTCCGCGCCGATGATCGCGGCGGCCTCGAGCTCGTAGTCCAGCTCCTTCGTGTCGGGCGGGTACGGGATCTCGTCCTCCGCCGCGTAGATCGCCGCGGGGTTGGAGAAGTAGAAGACCGGGATCTCGTACCACTCGGGCGGCACCTCCTGGCCGCGCAGAGCGCGAGCGGTCTTCACATGCTCTTCGAAGGCATAGAAGTCGCGAACGGCGGGCGGATGCTGCACGGGCGGGCGGAAGTCGACCTCTGCGAGCGGATACTCCGCGTGTCTGCGGGCCATACCGCCGCCCGTGAAGAACGCCTGCAGCGTCTGCGCAGCGAGCTGGACCACGGTGTCGCCCTCGATGATCCCGGGCCAGCCGCGTTCGAGCTGCAGATCGCGCGGGGTGAACATGCAGAGTCTCACGGTTCCGTGTGGATGATCACGTCGGCGATGTCGGGGCGCGCGCGCCGGATTCGCTCCTCGATCTCGCTGGCGCGGGCATGCGCATCGGCGAGCGGGCTCGAAGGATCGAGCCCAAGCGTCAGGTAGGCGAGCAGACCTTCGTCGGTGCGCACGAAGCGAAGCTCCCGCGGCTCCTCGCCCGTGACCTCGCGAACGATGCGCAGCACGACGTCCCGCTCGGCCCGGTCGTCCTTCATCGGCTTTCCTTCCACCGCCTCGCCGAGCGGCTCGATGTGTGTCTGCACCGAGTCCACCTCGGGAA
>CATPAS010000175.1 GCA_955652075.1 uncultured Gaiellaceae bacterium
AGCTCACCTTCACCTATCTCGACGACGGCTACGACCCCGGGCATGCCGTCAACAACACCATCCGGCTCATTCAGCAGGAGCAGGTCCTCGCCGTGTTCAGCTCGCTCGGGACGAGCAACAACCTCGCCGTGCGGAAGCTGCTGAACGACGCCAAGGTGCCTCAGCTGTACGTCTCTTCAGGCGCGACCACGTTCGGGCGCGATTACAAGAAGTACCCGTGGACGATCGGGTACATCCCGCCGTACTCCGAGGAGGGTCAGCTCTACGGGCAGTACGTCGTCAAGAACCTCAAGAAGGCAAAGATCGCCGTCCTCTATCAGAACGACGACTACGGGCGGGATCTGCTCGGTGGTCTGAAGCGCGGGCTCGGCTCGAAGGTGAAGTCGATTGTCGCGAGCGTCGGCTACGACCCGACCTCGACCGACGTTCAGCCGCAGGTGACACAGCTCAAGGCTTCGAAGGCAAACGTCCTGATGGTCTTTGCCTTCGGGAAGTCCTCCCTCCAGGCCTTCAATGCCGTTTCGCGGCTCGCGTGGAAGCCGCAGATCTTCGTCAACGACGTGTCGTCCGCGTCCGCGCTGATGGCGATCGTCCCGAAGGACGCGGCGAACGGATCGATCTCGATCGTGTTCGGCAAGGATCCCGCGTCTCCGCTCTGGCGCAACGACAAGGGGATCAGGCTCTTCCAGTCGATCCTCACGAAGTACGGCTCGAGCATCAACTCGCGCGACCTGAAGGACGGCTATTTCACGGCAGGAATGGCGACGGCCTACACGATGGTCGACACGCTCAAGAAGGCCGGGAAGAATCTCACCCGACAGAGCGTGATGAACGCGGCCACGCACCTGAACGAGAAGGGCAATCCCTTCGTGCTGCCGGGCATCGTCATCCATACGACGCCGTCGAGCCGATTTCCGCTCACGCAGGTTCGGCTCCAGCGCTGGTCGAACAACGCCTGGCATCCGTTCGGCAAGCTGATCTCGGCCAATCCGGGCTGAGGACTAGCTACAGGGCTCAGGCTGGGTGCCGACCATCGCTTCGAGGGCGCGGGTGGTCGACGCGTGGGCGAAGCAAGAGCGTTCGCATCAGCGCATGTTGCCCGTGTGACCGAGGGAGTATCTCCCTGGTTGCGGCCAGAGACAGAGGCCGTGCGGGCTGGAGCCGACCGGGATGCGCGCGATCAGTCTGCCCGTGCGCGTGTCGATCGCGTAGACCACGGAGTTGTAACGGCCGGACAGCCAGAGCACCTTGCCGTTCGCGGAGACGTCGCCCATGTCCGGGCTGCCGCCGCCGGGGATGTGCCATTTTGCGACGACCTTGCGCGTCCGGAACGAGATCACCGACACGCTGCCCTCGTTGCGGTTGGCGACGTAGAGCACCTTGCCGTTACGTCCGACGACGAGCCCGTGGGCACCGGCTCCAGTGTGAATGAAGCCGATCACCTTGAAGCGGGCCGGGTCGACCTCCCACACGCCGCCTGCTGCGAGGTCGGCGACATAGAACACCTTCGCGTCGGGTGACGAGCGGACATCCTGCGGCACCGAGAACGCGCGCGGGAGCGTACGAACGGCCATGACGCGGAACCGGCGGACGTCGACCTTCAGGAGGCGGCCGGAGAACTCACAGCTCGCGATCACGTAGTGGCCGTTCGGCGAGAAGTCCATGTGGTTGACGCCGGCGCACGGGACGGTGAGCGCGCGCACGAGGTGAAAGGTGTGCGCGTTGCGGAAATCCAGACGATGGAGGCGCTCCGCTACCACGATCGCGTACCGTCCGTCGATGGTGAAGTACAGGTTGTACGGATCGTCGACTGGAAACGGCTTCCCCGGCCGGCCGGTGAGTGGATCGATCGGCGTCAGCGTGTTGCCGACGTCGTCGTTGACGTAGAGCGTCTTCAGGTCGTGAGAGGGTGTGACGTGCTGCGGCAGCGCGCCGACTGGAAAACGCCCGACGACCTTGTACGTCCGCGGGTTGATCACGTCGACCGAGTCGCTGGCGCTGTTGGGGACGTAGACCCGCGCCAAAGCCCGTCGCGCAACCGGGCTGATCATCCCAGCGTGGTCATAGGCGTAGAGGTCGAGCGGGCCGGTTTGGGCGTTGCGACTATGGATGATCTTCTTCGGCTTCTTGATCTTCGGCTGGTGGCTGACGGCCGGGTCGGGGCTCGCCTGGGCGGTAGGGTTGGCCGCCACGTGCCGGTTCCAGGCGATGACCCCGATCTCCGCAGCTATTAGGGCGATGCCAAGGAGAAATGCAATGCGGACCCGTCGGGCTCCCTTTCGACGTCGGGGTCTCACCGGCCGCCATGATGGCACGACCTCCCGCCGGAGCGGACCTTCTTAACGTTGTTCTCATTTCGTGCCGATAGCGTGAGGGACGTGTTGAGCGAGCACACAGGTTCCCGCTTCTTCGACGAGCTCGCACTGGGTCAGCTCGGGTCGATGCGCCGCAAGTACGCGGTGGGCGCCGGGCTCCTGCTTGCTGCGGCCATCGCGATCGGCATGACCCGGCTGGGGCGCGGAACGTTCGGCAACGCTCTCCACGACCTGGCGGGCGCTCAGCCCGGGTGGATCGTCGTCGCGGCCACCTCGTTCGTGGTGGGCCTCCTCGCCTCGTCGGCCGGCTGGCGCGTTGGGCTTCGCGCTTGTGGTGGCAGCACGGGCTTCATCCAGATCTCTGCCCGCTACGCGATGGGCTCGCTCGTCAATTCGCTCGCGCCCGCGCATCTCGGCGGAGCGGTACGGCTCGGGCTGCTCTCGCGGACGCTGCCCGGCAACGACCGGCTGTGGCGTGCAGGGGGTGTCGCTGCTTCGGTGGCCGCAGCGCGTACATTCGTCCTGGCCGCGTTGATCGTTCCGGCGGCCGTCGTCGGCAGGGTCCCGCTCTGGCCGGCACCGTTGCTGGTTCTCGGCGTCGTCGCCGTGCTCGTCGTCGGCACGCGCCTGAGTGCCAGGACAGCAGGCCGGATCGGCAGCCTGCTCCAGATTTTCCGGTCCGTCGGGCGCTCACCTCGTGAGGGCGCCGCCTTGTTCGCGTGGATCGGCTGCTCCTGCGTCGCGCGAGTCGTAGCCGCCGTCGCGATCGCGTTGTCACTCGGCGTCCCGCATCCCTTCCTGGTTGCTGTCGTGCTGCTGGCGGCAATGGCGCTCGCAGGCGTGTTCCCTCTGACACCCGGCAACTTCGGGGCCGGTGCGGGCGCTGCGACGCTCGCCTTGCACGGCACGGGCGTCGGCCTGGGCTCCGCGCTGGCGCTGGGCTTTGCCTTTCAGGCCGTCGAGACGTTCGCCGGGGTGACGGTGGGCCTCGCCGGAGCCGCCGTCCTCGCCGCCCCCGGAACCCGGATCCGGCGTTGGTCGATGGCCGCTGCAGGAAGTGCGGCCGTGCTGGTCGCAACCGTGCTCGGCGTCGCCTCAGTCGATTTCATCTGAGTTTCCGTAGCTCCTAGGCTGGGATCTAAGCTCCTCTGATGGAGCTCCTCGCCCGGCCGCTCGACGAGCTCTGTGAGGAAGCGCGGGCGCTGCGCGAGGAGGGCCACGGCCGGCTCGTCACGTACTCGCCGAAGGTCTTCATCCCGCTGACGAAGCTCTGCCGGGACGTGTGTCACTACTGCACGTTCGCGCGTCCGCCGCGCCGCGGCGAGCGGGCGTACCTGAGCGACGACGAGGTCCTCGACATCGCTCGCGCCGGTGCTGCGGTCGGCTGCCGCGAGGCGCTGTTCACGCTCGGCGACAAGCCGGAGCTGCGGTACCGCGCCGCACGCGAAGAGCTCGAAGCGATCGGATGCCAAACGACACTCGAGTACCTCGCTCGTGCGGCTGAAGCCGTGCTCGAGGAGACGGGCCTCCTGCCACATCTCAACCCCGGCGCCATGACGAGGGACGATGTCCGAGCGCTTCGGCCCGTGAGCGCGTCGATGGGCCTGATGCTCGAGACGACCTCGCCGCGCCTCTCCAAACGAGGCGGTCCGCATTTCGGCTCACCGGACAAGCTCCCGGCCCGCCGTCTCGAGACGATCGCGGCCGCCGGTGACGAGCGGGTTCCCTTCACGACCGGGCTGCTGATCGGGATCGGCGAGTCGCGCGCCGAGCGCATCGAGGCGCTGCTCGCGATTCGCGAGCTCGCCGAGCGCCATCGGCACGTGCAGGAGGTGATCATCCAGAACTTCCGGGCGAAGGCCGGGACGCGCATGGCCGCCGCACCCGAGCCCGAGCTCGACGACCTGCTCTGGACGATCGCCGTCGCGCGCATCCTGCTCGGTCCCCGTGCGCATCTGCAGGCGCCGCCGAATCTGTCCTATGACGACTTCCCGCGCCTGCTCGACGCTGGAATCGACGACTGGGGCGGCGTCTCGCCCGTGACGATCGACCACGTGAACCCCGAGGCGCCCTGGCCCGAGCTCGACCGGCTGCGCACGGCCACAGAGAGCCGAGGCCTCGAGCTCGCGCCTCGACTGCCCGTCTATCCCGAATGGATCTCCGGGAAATGGATCGATCCCGGCGTCATGCCGGCGGTGTTGCGCGCCTCGGACTCGCTCGGGCTGGCGCGCGAAGACGGCTGGTCGCCGGGGGAGGACGTGTCGATCCCGTTCTTCCCACGCGACGCCCTGCCGATCGACACACGAGCAGAGCTGGGGGAGGAGGAGATCGCGCGCCTCTTTCGCGCACGCGGCCACGAACGCGACCGGGTGCTTGCGGCCGCCGACACCCTCAGGCGCGAGGTGTGCGGCGACGAGGTCAGCTATGTCGTCACGCGGAACATCCAGTACACGAACGTCTGTTACTTCCGCTGCGGCTTCTGTGCGTTCTCGAAGGGGAAGCTGGCGGCGAACCTGCGTGGTGCCCCTTACCTCGTGCCCCATGAGGAGATCGTGCGGCGCTGCGAGGAAGCGTGGGAGCGCGGCGCGACCGAGGTCTGCCTGCAGGGCGGGATCCATCCGGCATTCACGGGCGACTACTACCTGTCCGTCGTCCAAGCGATCAAAGAAGCGGTTCCCGGGCTACACGTGCACGCTTTCTCTGCGCTCGAGGTCTGGCAGGGGGCGGCAACGCTCGCGCTCTCGCTCGAGGACTACCTCACGAAGTTGCGGGACGCCGGGCTCAGCTCGCTGCCCGGGACGGCAGCCGAGATTCTCGACGACGAGGTGCGGCAGACCATCTGCCCGGACAAGGTGACAACTGCGCAGTGGCTCCACGTGCACGACGTCGCGCACCGGGTCGGCCTGCGCTCGAACGTGACGATGATGTTCGGCCACGTGGAGAGCCCGCGCAACTGGGCGCGTCATCTGGTTCGCGCGCGCCGGCAGCAACGCTCGAGCGGCGGCTTCACCGAGTTCGTGCCGCTGCCGTTCGTGCACATGGAAGCCCCGATGTGGCTGCGTGGCCAGGCGCGTTCGGGCCCGACGTTCGGGGAGACGCTGCTCGTGCACGCGGTCGCACGGCTCGCGCTGCATCCGTGGATCACCAACATTCAGGTCTCGTGGGTCAAGCTCGGTGCGCAGGGCGTTGCGGCCGCGCTGCGCGCAGGTGTGAACGATCTCGGCGGCACGCTGATGAACGAGTCGATCTCGCGTTCCGCCGGAGCCGAGCACGGGCAGGAGTTCGCGCCGGAGTCGATGGAGGAGCTGATCCGCTCGGCAGGCCGCATCCCGCGCCAGCGCACGACGCTGTACGGCGACGCGCCCGAAGAGCGGCGGCTCGCGTCATACGGCGCGGCCCCGCTGGCGGAATCGTGGAACCCCCCGGTGAAGGACGCGCGCCTCGTCGCGCCGCCCAGGCTCGTCCGGCCGGGGTTCGCCGCCTAAACGTCGAACGCGAGCAGATCGTCCAGCGACTCGCGTCTGCGGATCAGCTCGGCACGTCCGTCCGCGACGAGCACCGCGGCGGGCCGCGGCACGCCGTTGTAGTTCGACGCCATCGCCAGCGTGTAGGCGCCCGTGGCCGGGACGGCCAGGAGATCGTCCCGCCGCGGGGCGGGTAGCTCGACGCTGTCGATGAGGACGTCGCCGGACTCGCAATGCTTGCCCGCAATGCGGTAGGTGCCGGTGGTGGGCTCGTCGGCGCGGTTCGCCAGCAGCGCGTCGTAGCGCGAGCCGTAGAGCTGCGGGCGCGGGTTGTCGGACATGCCGCCGTCCACCGCCGCGTACGCGACGCCAGTCGTCCGCTTGAGGGCGCCGACACGGTAGAGCGTGAATCCCGCAGTTCCGACGAGCGAGCGGCCCGGCTCGAAGATCACCCTGGCCGGCTCCGTCCAGTGCTGGCGCAGGCGGACGAGCAGCTCCCGTGCGAACTCCTCTGGTTGCGGCACAGCCGGCTCGGCCAATGAGTGCCGGACCGCGAGACCGCCGCCCAGATCGAACACGCGCGGCGTCCAATCGAGCTCGGTTCGGCAACGAAGCGCGACGTCGACCAGCCGCTTCACGGCAAGCAGGCTTTCGGCGCTACGCGTGAGCTGTGAGCCGATATGAACGTGGAGACCTGCAACGTCGAGCCCTGCAGACCGCGCTTCGCTCACAGCGGCCACGGCGTCGTCGGCGACCAGCCCGAACTTCGACTCCGCGTGCGCGGTCTGGATCGCCCGATGCGTCTCCGCCTCGATGCCGGGAGTGACACGGATCAGAACCGTTTCGACCCCGGCGGCCCGTGCGCGGGCGGCTTCGTCGAGCGCATCGAGGACGACCAGCGCCCCGGCAGTCGCCGCCGCCTCGAGTTCCTCGTCGGACTTGTTGTTGCCGTGGAAGACGATCCGGTCCCCGGGGACAGCTGCGCGCAGGGCGAACTCCAGCTCGCCGCGGGTCGAGACGTCGGCGCCAAGCCCCTCGGCGGCGAGGAGGCGGAGCAGTGCAACGTTCGGAAACGCCTTGGTCCCGTACACGACGAGCGCATCGGGGTCCACGCGCGCGTACGCGCGCGCACGCGCGAGTACGGTGTCCCGGCAGTAGACGACGAGAGGCGTGCCGTATTCGTCCGCGAGTGCCGACGCGCGGACGCCGCCGACGGCCAGCTCGCCGTCCTCGACGGTCGCCGTGTCCGGAAAGAGCTCGATCAGCTGATTCTGCGCGTTACTCGCTCCACCAGCCCTGAACCATCTCGGCGTCGCCGGGGCCCGTGTTCGGGGCTCCCACGATCAGGAACTCCGCGCCCTCGTCGCCGGCCTCGATCGACCGCATCGTGTCCTTGTGGACCCGAACAGCGTCCCACTGCTTGAGATCCTTCACCTCGTCCTCGATCTTCATCCGCGCGGCGCCGCTGACCAGGACATAGACCTCTTCCTGGTTCTTGTGCTTATGGCCGAAAGGAAGTCGAAAACCTGGCGCCACCCTGCAGTAGCTGAGGCCGGACTGCTCGAGCCCCAGAGGGACACGGGCCATTCGGAACTCGAGGTCAGGCGAAAGGCCGAAGTTCGTCGCCTGATCGTCGGCATCCTTGAGATTGAGATGTGTGTAATCGCTCATGACTCCGACTGTACCGCTGCTACGATCCGAGGGAGATGAGGGAGCTGCTTCTGTAGGAAAGGAGCCACCCGTGGCGAAGGCCGCGTCAGCTCCCCACGGCCTCTCACTCGAGAGGCTTTTTCGTTTCTAGAGGACGATCATGGACAAGTACGACGCGCGGACAATCGAGCCGAAATGGCAGCAGGCCTGGGAGGAGTGCCACGCCTTCGAGGTGCGGAACCCCGAGCCCAGGGCACCGCGCAACGAACGCAAGTCCTATGTCCTCGAGATGCTGCCGTACCCGTCGGGCTCGTTGCACATCGGGCACATCCTGGTCTACACGCTCGGCGACGTCCTCGCGCACTTCTACCGCCGCACCGGCTCGGAGGTGTTGCGCCCCATGGGCTACGACTCCTTCGGGCTGCCGGCAGAGAACGCGGCGATCAAGGAGGGCGGGCATCCGCGCCAGATCGTCGAGCGCAACATCGAAGCGATTCGCGGGACGATGAAGCGGATCGGGTGGGCGATCGACT
>CATPAS010000176.1 GCA_955652075.1 uncultured Gaiellaceae bacterium
GTAGATGACCGTATCGATGCTGCCGACGAGGTTTAAATAGTAGATCACCGTCTGCGCCTAAAACTAAACAAACAATTCGCGGAGGTCCATCATGTCCCGGATGCGGTCGACGAACGGAACGACGAGCGCGAGCCCGGGCGTGAGCGTGCGCGAGTACCGGCCCAATCGCTCGACGACCCCGGCCCGCGCCTGAGGCACGATGCGAATGGTCCGGCTGAGCGTGAGCAACACGAGCCCCGCGACGACGAGCAGAACGATCAAGCCAGCGGTCATGTCTCCACCTTTCTACTCGTAGACGAGAGCTGTCGCTCCCTCGATCTTGACGACCTCGACACGCGTGCCGGGCTCGAGGATCTGACCCTCCATGTAGGCCCGCGCCGACCATTCCTCGCCGCCGATGCGGACGCGGCCACCGTTGTTGTCGACGCGCTGCAGGACGAGCGCCTTCCTGCCTTCCAGCGCCGCAGTCCCGGTGCGGATGGCCGCGGGCATGTGGAGATGCCGCCTCGCGATTGGCCGCAAGAACAGGACCGTCGCGATCGACCCGGCGATGAACGCCACCAGCTGCGCCGCGACACCGACTCCGACGAGGGCGACGACGGCGGCGGCAACGGCTGCGAGCGCCACCGGGCCGAGGAAGAAGAAGCCGGGCGTGAAGATCTCGCCGACGGACAGAAGGACTGCCGCGATCGCCCAGATCAGCCAGGCAGGCACGATCAGATCGTAGTTGCGTTCATGCTGGCCGGGCGAGGCCCAGTGCCGCGGGCAGGCCGTACAGGTCCGTCAGTCGCTCGTCGACGTCCGGGTGACGCTCCTCCCGGTCGATCAGGATTGCGCGCATCCCCAGCGCTCGCGCGCCCTCGAAGTCCTCCTCGAGCGAGTCGCCGACCATGACCGCGTCCACTGCGGGCACTCTGAGCGAGTCGAGCGCCGCCTGGAAGATCGTCGGGTGGGGCTTCACGCGGCCGTGCGAGCGCGAGTCGACGATCGCGTCGACGTCGAGCCGGTGGTGCGCGACGAACTCGGTCAGGTCGCGGATGCCGTTCGAGACCACCGCGATACGAAGCTCCGCGCGCCTCAGCTCGTCGAGCACCGGCAGAACGTCTTCGTACAGCTCGAAGTTCTCCGATACCCCCCAGCCGTGCTCGACCTCCGTCGCGCATTCGCTCGCGACCGCCTCGGGCCCGCCCATGCCGATGAAGATCTCCTCGGTGAAGCGATGCCAGATCGACTCGTCGTGCAACAGCTCCGGATGCCGCTTGAGGTTGAGGACCGCCGCGTCGCGCGCCTCGTCGTAGCGGCTCGTGTCGAGCGTGACGCCGTGGCGCGCGGCGATGCGCGCGTAGCGGTCCGCGGAGAGCTCGGGCCCGGGACGACAGAGCGTGAAGTCGACGTCGAAGAGAACGGCGCGCAGGGGCATCAGGCGTCCTCCAGCAACCAACCCACGGTCTCGAGGTGCGTGGGGATGTACTCGCTCTCGAAGGCCCAGGCCATCGTCTGTCCGATCGTCCACCCGCGCGCGCGTTCGCGGTCGAGGCCGAGCTCGGAAGTGAGCCTGTCGAGGCGGTACAGCGTGTCACGCTTGCTGTGACCGAGCTCGAACGAGCGGACGATGGGCGCGACCGCAAACTCGCGCTCGCCGATCAAAGGCTTCGGGTCGATCGCGAGCCAGGGCTCGCGCCCGGCGGCGAGCACGTTGTCGCCGTGGAGGTCCTGATGGAGCAGCACCTGTTGGCCCTGCGACCGTGAGAGAGAGCTCAGCGCGTCGACGGCCGCGTCCACGAGCCTGCGCTCGACCTCGCGACCCGAGCGTTCCCATTGGTCAGGCAGGTACCCGATCCACCAGGCTGCCTCGTCCTCGAGCGTGTGGAACGGCTCGCCCGTCTCGACCCAGAGCCGCGGCAACAGCGCGACCAGCACGTCCAGGGCAACATCCGGGCCGGCTACGGCGAGCGTCGTTCCCGGCTCGCAGCGCTCGATCAGCATCGCCGCGCGCTCGTCGTCACGGTCGAGGAGCTGTACCGCCCCGTGACCGTCCCAGAGCGCGAGGGCATCGGCTTCGTGCTCGGACTCGCGATCCGGGTAGATCAGCTTGAGCACCGCCTGTCGGCCATCCGGGAGCTCCGCGCGCACCGCGTAACCCGTGGCTCCGGGCTCGTACGGCTCGCCCAGCTGCAGCCCCCACTCTTCGGCGCAGCGGGCAACGAGGTCGGGGACGCGCTCGAGCCAGACGCCGTGCGTCAGACTCGCGTCGGCCACCGGTACGCGTTCGGCTGCCTGTTCGCGAGCGACGGCAGCTTCGCGCGAATGTTCTGCAGATGCCCACGATCGAGCTCGGCGGCGATGACGGTCTCCTCGTCCGGCGCCTGCGCAACGACCACACCCCACGGATCGGCGATGAGCGAGCGCCCGTATGCCGGTTTGCCCGGTAACGTCTCGCCGATCTGCGCGGCTGCGGCGACGTAGAGCTGGTTCTCGATCGCGCGCGCGCGGAGGAGAACGTGCCAATGATCCTTGCCGGTCGGCGTCGTGAAGTGCGCGGGCACCGTCACGAGCTGGGCGCCTTCGAGGGTGAGGATGCGATACAGCTCGGGGAAGCGCACGTCGTAGCAGATCGAAAGCCCGATCTTCCAGTCTTCGACGTCCGCAACGACCGGCTCGTCGCCGGGCTCCTCCGCCTCGGACTCCCGGTAGACGACACCGCCGACCTCCACGTCGAACAGGTGGATCTTGCGGTACGTCCCGACGATGTGTCCCTCGGGGTCGAAGACGAGACAGGTGTTCGAAAGCTTCTCGCGTCCCTCGCGACGCTCCGCGATCGAGCCGCCGACGAGCGTGATCCCGTGCGCGCGCGCCCACTCCGACATGGCGGCAACGGACTCGCCTCCTTCGAGTGGCTCGGCGGTCGCGTGGTAGACGGCGGCGTCGCCGATCGCGTTCCACTTCTCGGGCAGCACGACGACGTCCGCGCCGGTGGCAGCGGCTTGTGCGACGAGACGCTCGGCTTTCTCGAGGTTCGCGCTCTTGTCGGCGCGACTCGTCATCTGTACAGCTGCTACACGGATCTTGTCCGGCATATGCGGAGGATAGCCTCGTCCGCAGAGTGGACTGACCGCGGGGGAACCGAGGCTCCCCCGCATGCAGTCGGGGTGCCCAGATTCGAACTGGGGACCTCTCCGACCCGAACGGAGCGCGCTACCAGGCTGCGCCACACCCCGAAGCGGCCCAAACAGTAGCCGCTTTCGGCACAGATCGGTCACATTTGCACCGCTATGTTGCCTCCATCGACAACTGGAGGAGGGCAGCGCGCATGAACAGCGTGGTCTTGATCGGAAACCTGACGTCGGACGTCGAGCTCCGGGAGTTCGGCCCGGAGAAGCGACTCGCGACGTTCGGGCTCGCAGTCGACCGCGGCGGCAAGAACAGCGAGACCGACTTCTTCCGGGTCTCGGTCTGGGACCGGCAAGCCCAGCTCTGCGCCGACTATCTCGCGAAAGGCAGGAAGATCGCGCTCGAGGGACGGCTGAGGTACAGCGCCTGGGAGGACGAGGGAAAGAAACGAAGCTCCGTCGAAGTCGTCGCGTATCGCGTGGAGTTCCTGTCCACGCCGGCAGACTCAGGTGCGGAGGTGGTGCCGTTCGAAGCAGCAGCCGCCTAGAAACTCTTCGATCGCGTGGTCGCAGGCGTCGGGCCGCTCGCCGATCAGCAGGTGTCCGCAGCCGGGGATCACCCGCAGTCGCGCACGAAGGCGTCGCGTGTACTCGAAGGCGTCGTCGAGCGGCAGTTGCGAATCCTCGGCGCCCCAGAGGACGAGCACCGGACAACGAACCGCTTCGAGCTCCTCTCGTGGATCGTCGGCGCGGAGCGCCTGCCAGGCGCTGTCCACGTCGGTATGCAGAAGATGCGCGGCGAGGAATCCCTCGACGGCTCCGTCGGTCAAACCGACCGGGTCCGCAACCGACACGAAACCGAACACGAACCGGCGCAAGAGCGGCGACCGCGACACGAGCGCGCGATAGCGCCCCGCGAGGCGGCCGGGCCGGACCGTGCTGAACACCGACAACAGGTTCCGCCCCACGATGTTGCCGACGCTGAGGCCCGCGGCCGCCGCAAGCACGACGGCGGGAATGTCGTTGGGGCGGCGTAACGCCATCCGCAGCACGACCATCCCTCCGAGCGAATGGCCGACGACCGCCGCGGGCAGCATGCCCTCGCGCTCGGCGACGAGGGCCACCCGGTCGGCGAACGGCTCGAGGCCGGCGACCGCCGGCAGGGCTGCCGAGCCGCCGTGCCCGGGGAGGTCCGGCACCAGCAGCCGGTGACGCCTCATCAGGAGGGGCACGAGCTCGGTCCAGTTCGCCGCCGCCCCGCCGAGACCGTGGACGAGGATGAGCGGCGGCCCCTCTCCGCCCACGAAATACCGCATCCGGACGCCCTTGATCTCGGCGAAGCGCTCCTCCAAACCGGGCAGTTTTGCGTCCGTCATGCAGGGCGATTATCCTTAGGCCAATGACCGTATTGGGAGCGCTGGCCCGTTGAATCCGGTAAGGACATGTGGAGGCTCGATTTAGCCCGCTGAGCGCATCTTGCGCAGGCGGGCTTTTTCGTAGGACAAAGAAAGGAGCGTCGATGGCGAATCACCTCACGCCCGAGGAGCTGTCCAAGGAACTCGGGATCGACCGCCAAGAGGTCATCCGCGTCTGCGTCGAGGAAGGCGTGCCTATCTACCAGGGCAAGATCGACAAGACAC
>CATPAS010000177.1 GCA_955652075.1 uncultured Gaiellaceae bacterium
ACACCGGCGTACGGCGGGCGACCAGGCTCTCGCGCTGATCTTCTATACGGGAATCGCCGGCGGTGTCGTGCTCGTGTCGGCCGCCGGCGCGTTGAACGTGAATCTCTTCCAGTTCCTCTTCGGCTCGATCCTGACGGTGACACGAGGGGACCTCGCCGTGATCGCCGCACTCGGCGCCTGCGCGCTGGCCGCCATCTCGTTGCTCTACCGGCCACTCGTCGCGGTCGTCGTGGACGAGGAGGGAGCTCGTGTCGCAGGGCTCCCGGTCTCTGCGCTGAACTCGCTGACGGTTGCGCTCGCGGCCGTGACGATCGCGCTGTCGATGCGCATCGTCGGGATCCTGCTGATCGCCGCGCTGATGGTGCTACCGGTGATTGCCGCGTCGCGAATCGCCTGGAGCATGCGCTCGACGATCCTGCTGGGTATGGGCATCGGGCTCGGCTCGGTTCTGGCTGGTATCACGATCGCCTACTACGCCGACCTGCCTCCCGGCGGAACGACCGTCCTCGTCGCCGCAGCGGCCGTGCTCGCCGCCGAGTTCTGGTCGGTGGTCCGGGGCGGCTAAGGAAGAGGTCTAGCGCTCGCCGCGCATGTGCTCGACCGTAGCACGGGCCGATTCGTGCACGGCGCGGCGTCTCGATTCAGGATCCTCCGGCATGGGCTCGGCGAGATCGACGGTCACTTCTGCGGCCTCGAACTCGTCGCGTTCCTCGACGATCGAGCGAGCTTCCGCAAGCTTGCGGCGCAACTCGTCCGCGCGCGGGTCGAGGCCGGCGGGGGCTTCGCGACGGCCGCGCAGGAAGCCGAACAACGCGCATCCGCCGAGCAACCACGCGAACGGGTGCTTCATCGCGGCGATGCTACACTGCCCGCCTTCCTGCCTTGCCATCGCGCCCCGTTTCCCGAGTGGCGCCAGCCGGTGAGGCCGATTCAGACCAGAGGAAGGGAGGTTCTCGGGAACAGTGGTTGCATACGAAATTTTGCTCATGCTCGATCCGGAGCTGCCAGAAGGCCGGCAGGAGGAGATCATCAAACGCGCGCGTGAGCTCGTGGAGAAGGCCAATGGGACCTGGGTGCGGCATGACGTCTGGGGACGACGCCGGCTCGCCTACGAGATCGCTCACAAGGGCGAGGGCTCGTACCACCTCCTGAACTTCGACGCCGACGCGGAGACGCTCGCGGAGCTGTCGCGCATCCTTCGCATTACCGACGGAGTCATGCGGCACCTCGCGGTGCGCCGGGTCGAAGGCTCCGCCGGGGCACCACCCCCGCCCGAGCCCGAGCCGGTCTCACGTTCCATGCCCGAGCCTGAGCCGGTCTCACGTTCCGTCCCCGAGCCCGCCTATGCTGAAGCGAACACCAGTTCGGAAGAGGAGTAGAAGATGGCCAACATCAATCGCGTCGTGCTCGTCGGGAACCTGACCAAGGATCCGGAGCTGCGGCACACCCCGAGCGGCACCGCCGTCTGCAAGCTGCGGATCGCCGTGAACACGCGCCAGAAGGATGCGCAGGGCAACTGGGGCGACAAGCCCAACTACTTCGACGTCACCGTCTGGGGCAACCAGGGTGAGAGTTGCTCGCAGTACCTCTCCAAGGGCCGGCCGGTCGGTGTCGACGGACGTCTCGACTGGCGCGAGTGGGAGGCGCAGGACGGCAGCAAGCGCCAGGCGGTGGAGATCATCGCCGACACGGTGCAGTTCCTCGGCAGCCGCGAGGGCGGCGCCGGCGGCGGGGGTGGTGACGGCGAGCGCCAGTTCGTCCCGGCCGCAGCGACCGCCGGCAACGAGGACTTCGCCTCGTCCTCCACCGACGACGACATTCCATTCTGATGCCGCCGCGCGGGGGAGGAGAGAAGAGAGACAAGGACCGGCAGCCTGGCCGAAAGCGTCCGGGCCAGTCCTCCGGTCCGATCCGGCGCAAGTCGTGCTTCTTCTGCAAGGACAAGGTCGACGAGATCGACTACAAGAACGTGAACCAGCTGCGCCGGTACATCTCTGAGCGGGGCAAGATCCGCTCGCGGCGCATCAGCGGCGCGTGCCGGCGGCATCAGCGGCAGGTGGCCGTCGCCGTCAAGCGCGCACGTGAGATGGCGCTCTTGCCGTACGTCGCAGAAGGCCGGGAGGGCCGTTAGCCAGTGGAGGTGATCCTCCGTTCGGACGTCGACAAGGTCGGTCTCCGCGGCGAGGTCGTGAACGTCACGCGCGGCTACGCGCGCAACTTCCTCTTCCCGCGCGGTCTCGCCGACGCGGCGACTTCAGCGCGCGTGGCGGAGGTGCGCAAGGTCGAAGATCGACGTGCCCGGAATGAGGCGAAGACGTTCGAAGACGCACAGTCGGTCGCAGAAAAGCTGGCGAAGATCGAGGTCAGATTCGACGTGAAGTCCGGGCCCACCGGGTCGCTGTTCGGATCGGTGACGCCGACTGACATCGCGGATCAGCTGTGGGAGAAGCACAAGGTCCGCGTCGACCGGCGCAAGATCGGCGGCGACGCGATCAAGCGGATCGGGCGCTTCCAGGTGCCGATCGAGCTGTTCCAGGACGTGACCGTCGAGGTGCGCACGCTCGTCGTGCCGGAGGGAGGCGAGCTGCCCCCCGAGGAAGAACTCGAGGCTCTGGCGGCCGCCGACGAGGCCGCGCAGGCGCCGCCGGTGGAGCAGGAGAAGCACGAGCTGACCCTCGACGAGCTCGATGCGGCCGCTGCCGCGCAGGACGCCCAGCTCATCGCTGCGGGGGAGCTGCAGCCGTCACGCGCTGACGTCGAGGGCGAGCTACAGGAAGACGAGTTCGACCGCGCCGTCGACGCCGGCATTCCCGAAGAGCAGGCCTAGCCGCCCCACATTCGGTACGACGCGGATCGCAGCCGCGGCGGCGATCAAAACACTGATCGGCCCGACCATGTCCACAATCTTTCCCCTGTTTTGAAGCGGCGTCCGCGCGTTTCTGTGGGCAACCTGGGTATAACGATTCACAGGGCTTTCCACCGCCTGTGGACTTGTGGACGAAGTTCCCGCTCGTAGCGGTCGAACCATCAACAGGCTCCGTCCGGGCCGTATGGGAACATGTGTTCTTTTCCGCTGCAAATAGGGCGAAAAGGACATGTCGAGAACTCACCTTCCCACAGATGGAAACGCGCGCACCGGACTGGTTCACTCCGACGGAGTGACACCTGTCGCCCAGCTCGCCGAAGCCGCTCCGATCGCACCACCTCAGAACCTCGAGGCCGAGGAATCCGTCCTCGGGGCGATGCTGCTCTCCCCAGGGGCGATCGGAGCGGTGAGCGAAGTCCTGGATGCCTCCGACTTCTATCGGGAAAGCCACGCGAAGATCTACCGCGCGGGGCTCGCGCTCTATGCGAAGGGGGAGCCGGTCGACGCGATCACGCTCGTCGACGAGCTCGAGGAACGCGGCGAGCTCGAGGCTGTTGGCGGGCGCGTCCGCATGCATGAGCTGGCGGCACTCGTGCCGGCCACTGCGAACGCGGCGCACTATGCCCGGATCGTCCGCGAGATGGCGACGCTGCGCGGGCTCATCGCCGCCGGACAGCAGATCGCCCAGCTGGGTTGGGAACGCCCGGGCGAGACGCAGATCCTCGTCGATCGCGCCGAGCAGGTCGTCTTCGAGCTTTCACAGAGCCGCGTCTCAACGGAGTTCAGCCACATCGAGGAGCTGCTGAAGGAGAGCTTCGAGCGCATCACGGCCCTTTACGAGGCCGGCGCCGACGTCACCGGCGCCCCCTCCGGCTTCCGGGATCTGGATCGGCTGACCTCCGGGTTCCAGCCGGGGAACCTGATCATCATCGCCGCCCGCCCAAGCATGGGGAAGTCGGCGCTCGGCCTCTGCGTGGCGGCGAACCTCGCGCTGCGGCACGAAATTCCGGTTGCATTGTTCACGCTCGAGATGTCGAAGTCCGAGGTGACGCAGCGGCTGCTCTGCAGCGAGGCAAAGGTGG
>CATPAS010000178.1 GCA_955652075.1 uncultured Gaiellaceae bacterium
AATCTCGCGCGAGCACGACCACGCCGCCGGCGTCAGCCGTGCGGCGGAGTCCCTTGACAGCACGCTCCGGCAGCGGGTCGCGCTCCTCGTACGCCTCCCACTGGACTATCGCCACGCCTCGGAACTCTTCCTCGGTCGAAGCCGGGACGAGCTCGATGCCGTCCGGAATGGCGACGTGCGCCTCGACGCACGTCATCAAGGGCAGGCGGCCCTCCGCCTCGAAGCCGGTAGCGAGCAGAACCGGTTCGATCTCCGGAGCGGTCGAAGGGATGTACTCGAGCCGGGGTTTGCGGTCGCGCGCGCGATAGGCCGCGACGAGTGCCTCTACGTCGTCGGGCGAAGCCGAGCCGCCCTCGTCGGGGATCGCGTAGTTGAGATACGGATTGTCGGTCTCACGAGTGAATGTGGCGAGAAAAGGGCCGATGCGTTCGACGTCGCGGCCCCGCGGGGCCTGGTGACGAAGCGCTTCCTGGATCCGGCCTAGGATGCCGCGATCCTAGGGAAGGAGCCCGGTGAAGGTCGTCGTCGTCGGAGGTGGTTCGTGGGGAACCGCGTTTGCGCCCCTCCTGCGAGACCGCGGCCACGACGTCACGCTCGCCTGTCGGGACCCCGAGCAGGTGCGCGCGATCGAGGAGACGGGCCACAACCCTCGCTACCTCACCACCGCCGACCTTCGCCGGGTCAAGGCGGCGACGGTCGAGGAGGCGCCTGTCGCCGAGGCGGATCTCGTCGTGCTGGCGGTTCCGAGCCGCGCCTTCGCCGAGGTCGTGGCGGCGTTGCCGGGCAACGCGCCGGTCCTGATCCTGACGAAGGGCCTCGATCCTGCGACAGGAAGCCGGTTGTCGACGCGTGTTCAAGATCGTCCGGTCGCGATGCTGTCCGGGCCGAACATGGCGGAGGAGATCGCAGCGGGCCTGCCGTCGGCGACCGTGATCGCGAGCGAGGATCGCGAGCTCGCGGAGCGGTTGCAGGAAGCGATCAACTCCATGGTCTTTCGCGTGTACGTGAACGACGACCTCGTAGGGGTCGAGCTCTGCGCCGCCGCGAAGAACGTGATCGCCCTCGCCGCGGGCGGCGTCGATGGGCTGGGGCTCGGGGACAACGCCAAGGCGAGCCTGATCACGCGCGGACTGGTCGAGATGGCTCGGCTCGGTGAGGCGTGCGGGGGGCAGCCCGAGACCTTCTCCGGCCTCGCCGGCATGGGCGACCTCAACGTCACCTGCTACTCGAGCTATGGGCGCAACCGGCGGGCGGGGGAGTTGATCGCGCGCGGCTCGAGCGCAGACGACGCCGCGGCGCAGATCGGCCAGGTCGTCGAGGGCCTCACGACCGCGCCTGTTCTGAGAGATCTCTCGCATCGGGTCGGTGTCGAGCTTCCGATCACCGAGGGCGTGTGCCGCGTCCTGGGCGGCGAAGCCCTCAACGACCTGCTCGCCAGTCTGATGGGACGCCAACCGACAGCCGAGTGACGGCTACCATGAAAGTGATGCGCGCCGCCCTCGCAGCGCTCGCACTCGGCCTCCTTCTCGTCGCAAGCGGCTGTGGCGGCAGCACCGCCGCAAGCAGAACGTCCTCCAGCACCGAGGCAGCAAGTCTCGTGCCGGCTAGCGCGCTCGCGTATGTCAGCGCGGAGGCGAATCTCGACTCGCAGTCCTGGCAGGTCGTCACCGACCTGTTCGGGCCGATCGGAACCGACGTCAACTACAAGAGCGACATCCAGCCCGCGCTGGGCGACCGCGTGAACCTTGCGGTGCTGGGCGTCGACAACGGGAAGCCCGAGGCCGTGGCGATCGTGAAGCCGACGGACAAGGCGAAGCTACAGGCGCTCGCGAAGAGGTTCGACCAGGGCACCGAGCACTACACCGTTGAGGACATCGGCAGTTGGTCGGTCGTCGCAGATTCGGCCGCTGCGTTCCAGGCAGTGCGCAACGCAGAGTCCGGAACTTCTCTGGCGGGCAACGCCGATTTCAAGAGTGCGATGTCGCAGGTCGGGGACACGTCGTTCGCGACGGCTTACGCGTCCGGCTCCGGAGTGGCGCAGCTGCCGGCAAAGCTGCGCGCGCTCGTACGCGTTGCAGGCTCGCCGAGCTGGGTCGCCGCAGGGATCACCGCGGACAAGAGCGCGCTTCACGTCGACGTGCGTGCCGAGGGCGCGTCGACCCCCGCGGCTTACAAGCCGGCGCTGCTCCGCGACGTGCCCTCGGGCGCGATCCTCGCGGTCTCGTTCAAGGACGTGAACCAGTTGGTGGCGCGGATCCAGGCCGAGCCCACGCTTCGCGCATCGCTGCCATCGTTCCTCAACGGTCTCAACTCCCTTGGCGGGGAGGGTGTTCTGTACCTCCTGCCGGGGACGCTGCTGCCGGTGGTCACGCTCGAACTTCAGCCGAGCGATCCTGTGGCGGCGGCGAACTCGCTCCGCGCGCTCGCCGCGACAGCCGCGAAAGTGCTGCCGCTGCGCGTCGAGCGGCACGGCAACAAGGTGCTGCTGACCAACGCAGGGGCCGGGGCCGGTCCCGGCAGCGGATCCCTCGTCGACGACCAGCCGTTCAAGGATGCGCTGGCGGCGGCCGATGTTCCGGCCGAGGTCACCTGGCTCGCGTACGCAGACATCCAGCGGCTCACACCGATCCTCCAGGCGCTCGCTTCGCTGCGGGGGAACGGCCAGTCCAAGCCGTCCGCAGCAGTGAAGCTCGAGAAGTTCGGGACGCTCGTCGCATTCGGCGCCCGCTCTGGCTCCATGAGCAGACTCGAGACGCGGCTCACGATTCGGTAGTTCGTCGACTCGGCGTTCTTCTCGCCGTGTGCGCGCTCGTGCTCGCAGGCTGCGGCGGCACGACGAATCCCAGCTCCGGCGCCGCCGGCATCGTCCCGGCCTCGGCCGCGCTGTTCGTGACGATCGACTCCAACCTGGGCTCGTCGCAGTGGCAGATGGTCAACCAGCTCGCGAGCAAGTTCCCGGACAAGCAGAAGGCCGTCGACTCGATCAAGCAGCAGCTGCAGAAGAAAGGGCTCGATTGGGAGCACGACCTCAGGCCCGCGCTCGGTCCGGAGCTGGATGTGGTGATGCTCGATTTCTCGCACGCCGACGAGAGCGTTGCGCTGATGCAGCCGAAGGACGAGGGTGCGTTCGAGCGCGCCGTGAAGAAGGGCAACGCCGCCGGTTCCTCGAGCAAGCTCGTCTACGAGAAGTTTCGTGG
>CATPAS010000179.1 GCA_955652075.1 uncultured Gaiellaceae bacterium
CTACACCAGAACCCGTGCCGGGCTGCTGATACCCGGCCTTTCAGCCGCGACGCGCGTCTGTCAGATCGGTCCGTTCCCGCCCTGCGCCGCTCATGAACGGCGCTCCCCCCAGGACGATGCTGAGCCCACCGATGGGGCCGAGCACGCGCATGCCTTGACTGTCTATCTCATACTCGTGGATGGCGTGGTCATGGCGTCTTCCGCGCAGTTTCAGCACCAGGACGCCTCGACGAACCTCGCCTTCAAGCTCGAGATAGCGCAGCAAGATGATCCCGTCGGCAGCGGTCGAGAGATCGGCCCCAGAGGCGCTGCTGCCTCCCGACAAGGTCTTCGCCGTGGTCGTCATCAAGCCGGCGATCTGGTGCCGTTTGAGATAGCTGTAGACACTCACGACGAACTCGCGAAACCCCTTGGCATTCGAGATGTGCTCGAGGGCAGTCATGCCGTCGATGACGAGCCGGCTCGGTCCGAAGTCCTCGAGCTCACGCTTGATCTCGACGAGGAGGTCTTCGAGTCCCATCCGCTCCGGATAGCGGGAGAGGATCCGCAACCGTCCCTGTCGCAGCGGCGATTCGAGATCCATCCCCCACGAGGTGGCGTTGCGCACGATCTGCCCCTCGCTCTCCTCGAGGGAGAGGAACGTCGCCCGCTCGCCGGCGGCCAGGCCTCCGGAGACGAACCGGAGCGCCATGAGGGTTTTGCCCGTCCCGGTCGCGCCGCTGACGAGGAGCACCGAGTCGCTGTGGATTCCGCCGTCGCAAAGGGCGTCCAGTTCGGGATTGCCCAAAGAGATGGGCACCGTAGATGCCGCCTCCAGGAATTCGATGGCAGAGGTCGGGACCACTTCGATGCCGCTGCGCGGATCGATTGCGAAGGTGTACTCACCCTTGTGGTGATCGCAACCCCTGAACTTGAGGATCTCGAGCGTGCGCCGGCGCCGCTCGTGCGCCAGGGCGTTTCGCAAGATGATCACGTTGTCGACCATGAACTCCTCGACGCCGAAACGGGCGACGGGGCCGTACTCCTCGGTGCGCTCGGCCGTGACGAGGGCTGTCACGTCGTACGGCCGGAGGCTGCGAATGACCCGGCCGAGCTCGCGGCGCACCGCGACGGCATTGGTGAACTGGGCGAAAGGTGCGTCGAGCGGATCGATGACCACACGGCTGGCCTTGACCGTGTGGATCGCGTGAGCGATCCGGGCCGCAAGCCCGCCGAAGTCAAAGCCCCCGCTCTCGATCGTCTCCTCGGACGAGGTCGACGATGCATCGACGATTGCGATCTGGCCGTCGGCAATGAGCCTTTCGAAGTGCCAGCCGAGGCTCTCGACGTTGGCGATGAGGTCCTCGGGACGCTCGTCCAAGGTGACAAGAACCCCCGCTTCTCCGAACAGTCGCGACCCGGCTGCCAAGAACTGAAGGCCCAAGAGCGTCTTGCCGGCTCCCGAGGTTCCAGCCACGAGCGTGCTCCGCCCCTGCGGCAAGCCGCCCTGCGCGACCTCATCGAAGCCCGGAACGCCGACCTTAAGTCGCCGCATCGCAGGGCCGTCCCGACAGCGAAGCCCCGCTCCGGCCGCGCGAGCTAACCGCCGGCGCAAGGTCGGACAAATTGAGGCTGGCGAGGACGGTCTCCCAGTCGCTGAGATCACCGACAATCTTCCGCCGCGGCAAGGGGCGCGATCGGATCAGCACAGGTGTGGCCAGCACCTCCTCCTCTTCTGCGAGATCAGGTCGCTCGAGGACATCGATCACCTCGATCTCGAGCTCGCCCTGACCCAACAATTGCTGCAGACGCTCAACCTGTCTACGCGCGCGCACGGAGCTGGGCGCTTCGTCGACGGTGTACAAACACAGAGAGAGAATCGGCCTCCCGCGAGAATCGTCGGTCCCGTCGCCCCTGTCTGACCGACCCTCACCCATGATGGCGGCTCATACCGCCCGAGCTGCCGCTGTGGGAGGCAGCCATCGTCCTGACCTTCACCTGGGCCAAGACCCCCCACCAACCCCACTTGCCATTTGACACTGGAAGCTACTCCGAGACAGGTGCCCGGTCAAGTTCGTGCGACCTTAAGAGACGTGCGTTGCCAGGTCAGGCAAACTCACGACGCCGCATCACTCGGTTCGGATCACCAAAGGTGACCTCAGGTTCTGCGAACCCGAGGGTCACCGTTCTCAGGCGGCTCTCCAGGGTTGCTTAGGCAAACTATTCGTGGCCCAGATCCTTCCGACCTGAACGAGTGTGCTCGTGCGACGACTAGGGACAGCCAACCGCGCTGGATTGAAGCATCTTCCGGTTGCCTCGAAGGAGGAGCTGGGCGAGTCGCCGCTCTGGCCGACGCTGGCCGTCCTGACGGCGGCGGCGCTGTATGCGACCCTGCCCACTCGTTTCATCTCGGGCCCCTCCAGCGCCGGTGTGTTTGGCGCCGCTCGCTGGATCGTGCCCGCGCTGACAGTCCTCCTTCTTGCGCCGCTTGCCCTCAGTGTGCCCAAGCAACGCATGCTCCAGTCGGCCGCCGAACGCGCCTCGGCTCTTCGTCTCAGCCGAAGGATCGCGTCGATCAGCGTGATCGCACTGATTACCGCCGCCAACGCGGCTTCGATCGTGCTATTGGTGCACCTGCTCGTCAACGGGTCGAAGACTCAGGCGAACCTCCTCTTGCGTGCCGGCATCCACATGTGGGTGATGAACGTGCTCGTGTTCAGCCTCTGGTACTGGCAGCTCGATGGAGGCGGCCCGGTCGAGCGACGCGTGGGATCTTCGCGAGAACAGGACTTCCTCTTCCCGCAGCAGAGCATGGGTCAGGGCGCTACCGCGTGGCAGCCGGACTTCCTCGACTATCTCTACGTCTCGTACACGAACGCGACCGCCTTCAGCCCAACGGATGCGATGCCCCTCACGAGGTGGGCGAAGATGCTAATGCTGGTCCAGTCAGCCGCGAGCCTCCTATTGGCGATCATGGTTGTGTCGCGGGCCGTGAACATCTTGAAGTAGGCGACGGGCGCTACTTGTTGATGCGTTGCAGCCGCACAAGCACCCGGTGGCCCGTGGTCACCGTTACGATCGGTGGATAGATGCTTCGCCCAGCGCGTCCACCGGCGCCCAGAATGCGCGGCGGGCCGCCGGGGTCGTGAGCTTCGGGGCGGCGTGGGTTGCGATGAGGCCGTTCGCGGAATGAACGACGACATATCGCTTACGCGTTGCCGGGTGCGACGCGAGCCATCGCCAGAACGCGCTGGCGCCCGAGGCTCCCGCCTCGCTGTCCCGATCGCCGACCTGGATC
>CATPAS010000180.1 GCA_955652075.1 uncultured Gaiellaceae bacterium
GCCCACGCCAGCCGAAGATCCGCCGGCCCCGGCGACGCTGGAGCTGGAAGCGGCGCATCGGCCTTGGACTGATCGTCCTGCTCGTCGTGACGGTGGTATGGGGAATCGCGGGCTACCTCGCCTTTCGGAGCGGGGTCGATAAGGCGAACGCCCGGCTTGACAAGTCGGTGCCCGCGGTGCTCGCGAAGCAGAACGGGCTCCTGCTCTCGAACCCGAGCACGATCCTCTTACTCGGCCGGGATCATGCAAACACGGACCAGCGTGCCGCCCTGAACCACTCCGACTCGATCATGCTCCTGCGAACCGACCCGAGCCGTCACCGGCTCGTTTATCTCTCAATCCCGCGCGATCTGCGCGTGCCCATTCCGGGCCACGGCGAAGACCGGATCAACGCGGCCTTCGCGGACGGCGGCGCGGCGCTTGCCATCCGGACGATCGAGAACCTGACGGGTCTCGCGATCAACCACGTGATGATCGTCGACTTCCAGAGCTTCAAGAGCCTGATCGACAACATCGGCGGCGTCGACGTCAACGTGCCTGCGCCGATCCTGTCGAACAAGTTCGACTGCCCCTACAACGCTTCGCGCTGTGCGCGCTGGCCCGGCTGGAGGTTCGCCAAAGGGATGCAGCACATGGACGGGAAGCGCGCGCTGATCTATTCCCGCATCCGCGAGAACCAGCTCAATCCTTCTGACAGCGACATCACCCGCGGCCTGCGGCAGCAGGCGGTGATGCGCGCCGTCATGGCCAAGATGCTCAGTTTCGGAACCGCCCTGAACCTGCCGTTCAACGGCGACTCCCTCCTGCAGCCTCTGACCACGGACCTGACTGCCTGGCAATTCATCCAGCTCGGCTGGGTGCTGAAGCGCGCGGGACAAGCGAACGCACTGCACTGCCGACTCGGGGGGACAGCGACGTCGATCGGCGGCGCCTCGGAGATCGTCGGAGACGAACAGAACCTCTCCGTCGTGCAGATGGTCACCGGGCGCGCGGCTCCCCAGCCACCCCAGCCCGGATCGGGTCAATACGGGCCGGGCTGCGTCGTCGGCAACCGGCAGTTCCGCTGATCAGGCCTCTCGATCAGCCCTCTGCGGCCTTCTTCTTCTCGATTGGAGTGTCCTTCTTGTCGCCCGACTTGTCGCCCGAGCCCGAGTCCGATCCCGACTCAGCGGACGACTCCTTCGCCCGGTCTCTCTTGCGCCCACCGCGCCCGTAGTCGGTCGAATAGAAGCCGGAGCCGCGGAAATGAACCGGGACGGGATAGAGAACGGTCTCGACGGGCGACGCTCCGCAGACCGGGCACGCCTCCGGCGGCGGATCGGCGATGCGCTTGAAGACCTCGAAGACGTGCCCATTCGGACACTTGTATTCGTACGTGGGCACGAGATTTAGGACGCTAGCAGCGCTATCGGCCTGGACCCCATGGAGGAAAAGCCCACGCGTCTCCGGGAACTGGACCTGTTCTGGCCCGCGACGACCGCGGTGGCGGCGGCGTTGGCCGGTGTCCTCGCCTGGTTTCTCCGTACCTGGCCACCGCACGAGGACGAGGCGCTCGCGCTCTTCGTCGGCCGCGGCTCGCTCGGTCACGTGCTGTACACGGTCGTCGCGGAACGCGGTGGAGCCCCGCTCCATTTCGGCTTCGCGTGGCTCGTCGTGCACCTCGGGGGCGGGCTGACCGGGCTCCGCGCCGTCTCGTTGGTCTTCGCGGTGGCAAGCGTCCCGTTGATCGCGCTCCTCGGTGCACGACTCGCAGACCGGCCGACGGGGGTGGTTGCGGCTACGCTCGCCTCCGGCAGTTGGGTGCTCATGTTCCACGGGATCTTCGGCCGGATGTACAGCCTGTTCCTCTTCACGAGCCTGCTCTCGTTTCTCGCCTTGCTGTCGGCGCTCGACCGCGGCGGCCGGCGCCGGTTTGCCCTCTGGGGGGCCGCGCTCCTGCTGATGCTTGCGAGCCATCCGTACGCAGCGCTCGTCGTCGCCGCTCAAGGGTTGTTCGCCGTAGTCCGCCGCCGGCGCCTGCGCGAAGCCGCCGTGACGCTGGTCGTCGTCGGCGTCGTGGGGATCCCGTTTTGGTGGGCGGACTTCATCCTGCGCGACCGCTTCGACGTCGGGGTCGGGGGCGGCGGGCCGACGCTCGGGTCACCGACGTCCGTGCTCCATTACTTCTGGTGGGTCGCCGGCGACTTCAGTGCTGGCCAGCACTACTGGTCGGCGCCCGTGCTCGTGCTTGCGCTCGTCGGAGCGGTTCTGCTCTGGCGCCGCCGTCCCGAGGGCGTCGTGCTGTTCGCGTGCGTCGTCGCCGTGCCGGGTCTCGCCTTCGTGCTCGCGACGCTCAACTCGACGGCGTCGCCCGAGGCGCGCCACCTGATCTTTGCGCTGCCGTTCTACAGCGTGCTGCTCGCCGCGCCCATCGTCGAGCTCGCGCGCCACGGTGGGCGCCTGGGACCCGCTCTTGCGCTGATCGCTATTGTCGTCCTCCTGATCGGCGAAGTGCGCTGGACGTACCAGAAGACGCCCGCACTCTTCCACGGAGACCCGCCGCGCGAGGCGCAGGCGCGCGATGCTGCGGCGGCGTGGCTCGTGTCGACGGATCGGCCGAGCGACCTCCTGCTCGGGTACGAGCCCGTGTACCTACAGGCGTGGGAGCGCAACCGCTCGTTCACGGGCCACACGCTCCCGCGCGCGGATCCGGCGCTGCTCGCGTCGGCTTTGAGGGACATTCCTGAGCCGCTCGGCCGCGGGGTCTGGGTCTTCGACGCGAGCGACACGACGAACGTCACGCAGCGGCAGACGATTCCGCTGGTGCTTCCGAGCCCACACTCGGCATTCGAAGCACGCGACTACGGCC
>CATPAS010000181.1 GCA_955652075.1 uncultured Gaiellaceae bacterium
GCGGAGCTCCTACGCGTTCAGGGCGGTCTCTCGACCCAGCAGGAGAGCATTCGGAGACGTGAGCGAGCGCTCGAGGATGCGGAGCGTATGCGGGAGCGCGAGACCGCGTTGCCCGCGGTCCCGTACATCAGCTTCAGCGAGGGACTGGACGCCTTCAGCGGCGGCCGGCATAGCTCGAGCTAAAAGCTCTCCGCGAGAACCCGCTTGCAGACCTCGACTACCGCAGGGTCGAACTGCGTCCCGGCGCCTTCGTCGAGCCGCCGCAGCGCCTCTTCCTTCGGGAGCCGCTTGCGGTAAGGCCGGTCCGTGGTCATCGCGTGGTACGCATCGCAAACCAGGATGATCCGCGACTCGATGGGAATGTCCTCGCCCAACTTGCGGTCGGGATAGCCGGTGCCGTCGTAGCGCTCATGACAATGGCGCACGATCGGCCGGACTTCTTCGAGCCGGTCGATGGGCGAGATGATCCGCTCGCCCAGCTCAGGATGCTTCTCGACGAGCGTACGCTCCGCGGCAGTCAAGGGGCCAGGTTTGGACAGGATCGCCTCGGGAATGCCGATCTTCCCGATGTCGTGGAACAGCGCACCGAGCTCCAGGCGCTTGAGGGAGCGCGTGTCGAGGCCGAGCCCTTCGCCGACCTTCAGCGCCAGGTCGGTGATCCAGCGCGCGTGTGACGACGTGTACTCGTCGTTCGCCTCGAGCGCGTTGGCCAGCGCCTCGACCGTCTCCAGGAAGGTCTTCTCGAGGCTTTGGAAATTGCCCGCGTTCGTGAGTGCAAGCTTGGCCTGGTGAGCGACGCCTGCGAGTAGCCGCAGGTGCCGCTCGCTGAACTCACCGTCCTCGGGTGCGGCGACCGCAATGCAGCCGAGCCGCCCACCGTCGAGTGTGAGCGGGGCGATCGCGAACTGGCTCCCCGCGCCGACCTCGTTGGCACCCATGATCGCATCGCGCTGCTCCTCGGTGACGACGAACGGCTCCTTCGCAGAGAAGAAGCCTGCCGCAGACTCGTGGTCGAAATGCATTCGGGCGAGGCGTTCGCGGTCGAGCTCCAGGTAGCCGTGGGTCGCGTGGACCCTGAGCTCACCGCCGGCCGCTTCCTGGAACCACACCGACGCGCGTGACGACCCGAGCGTTCGCGCAGACCGCTCGACGATGCGGTCGACGACCTCCTCCATACCCTCGGCGGTCGAGAGCTGGCGGCTGAACTCCAGCAGCGCGGTCGCGCGCTCCGCCACCCGGCGCGCGGCCTCGTAGAGGCCGGCGTTCTCGAGCGCCACCGCGGCATGCCCGGCGAGCACTTCCAGCAGACGGACGTCGTCCTCGTCGAACTGGTTGAGGCCGAGCTTCGAGATCACGATGATGCCCACCACGCGCGTCCCGTACGTCAGCGGCACCACGACCTGCGACTCGTCGATGGCGTCGGTACCGGGCAGCACGCGTGCGAACTCGCAGTTGGCGGCGTCACCGATCAGAAGCGACTCCCCAGTCTCGGCGACGCGGCCGGTGATGCCCTGGCCGACCTTGCACGCGAGGATCTCCAGGGGCTCTTGGGTCTCGGACGTGAATTGCCCGACGAACGCGATCGGAATCACGTCTTCGCCCTCGACGACGGAAACGCGGCAGTTGTGGTAATCGATCAGGGAACGCAGCTCGGTCGCGATCACGTTGCCGATCTGCCGCACGTCGTTGAGGCGGTTCAGCTTCCCGCCGAGGCTCTGCAGCATCTTCATGTGCGCAACGGAGCGCACATCGCGCGTGGACGGAACTTCTTCACCTTCGGGTCGCTCGAGCTCGGCGTCGTCGTAGAGGACGATCTGGTTCTTCCCCCGTGCCTTCGCAGTCATCATCGCGGCCTCCGCGCAAGCGATCAGCTCGCGGGGGTTCATCGCATGCTCGGGACCGCGTGCGAGCCCGACCGAGATCGTGATGCGGCCGGCAGGGTCGAACTCGGTCGTCTCGACACGCTCGACGAGCCGGTGCGCGAGGCGCTCGGCGTTCTGCGCCGAGCGCGAAGCGATCACGATCGCGAACTCCTCGCCGCCGAGGCGGTAAACCACGTCCGACGTACGGACAGCGTCCTTCAAGGTGTCGGCGAGGCTACGAAGGATCTCGTCGCCCGCACCGTGTCCATAGACGTCGTTGACCCGCTTGAAATCGTCGATGTCGAGCATGAGGAGCGACACCGCGTCGTGCGACCGGCTTGCGTTCGCAAGCGCCTGGCGCAGGCTCTCATGGAATGCACGGTGGTTGAAGAGTCCGGTGAGCGGATCGGTCTGCGCCTGGTGCTCGAGCCGGGCGCGGATCTGAGCGTTGTCGAGCGCCAGCGCCGCGGCATCGCCGAATCGCTTGGCAAGCTCGAACTCATCCTCGTTGAAGGACGCGTCCTCGCCGAGCCGGTAGATGTTGAGCGCGCCCTTGATCGAGTCGCGCGCGATCAGCGGGATCGTGATCAGCGCTTCCGGTTCGTCCTCCGGCGTTCCCGCGACCGTCGCCGTGCGGGGATCGAGGTGGGCCTTGTTCACGAGCGCCGGCTCGCGATGCTCGACACCCCAGCCGGTCAGCCCCACCCCGAACGGGCAGCTGTCCGCCAGGATCTTGTCCGCCCATTTGTCACGCGCCCAAACCGGAATCAGCAGGCGGCGGGGCTCGTCGGCCTCGTAGATGGTCAGCGAGTCGTGCGGGACGAGCTCCGCAAGCGCATCCGCGATCCGGTCCAGCAAGGCGTCGAGGCTCTGCTCGGCGAGCACGTCGTGGAAGACGTCCGCCAGGCGCCGGTAGGACTCGACCCGCGCGGTCCCCTGGGACGCGTCGGAGAGAACGTCCTCCTCGATCAGGCGCAGTGGGAGAGCGTGATCGCTCATCGGCACGGTTGAATTTGCTCGTACGGCCGCAGTGGAGTCCCCTTTTTTCAGAACCGACACAAAGCATCGCGAGGCCGAAACCGGCTCGTATCCCCCGGTTGAGGGGTTCCTCTCGCATATGAGTGGTCATGAACGAGGCTTGGCCAGGGCTCAGGCAGGCGGCCCGGGGGGACAGCTCAACCTGATCGAGCCGAAGCTCGCCCAGGCCGTCCCCGGCGACGATCCATCCCTCGTCGATCCTCCGAGGGGAGCCGGACCAGCGCGAAGCGGAGCTCGTCGCGAGTCTGCTCTAGGCCGCCGGGGCTTCTTCTTCGGCCTGCGCGCCCTCGGCCTCGCGCGCTCGCTGCGCGAGATCCTGGCTCAGATCCTCGGGATCGTTGTCCGTCTCGTCCCAGCTCGGGTGCGGCTGCGGCGTCCCGAACAATTCGCGTACGGCGTAAGCGAAACCCGCCGCGAGCCCGAATCCCAGCAGAAGTCGCTTCATTTCCAGCCTCCCGTCATCGTGGTCCGAAGGACCTACCCTACGACGCCGGGACCGAAGGAACGAACCGCTAGTCGCCCCAGTCGAAGTCGCGGCTCCGGCCCCAGAGGCCTTCCTCGGACTCCGGGTCGGCCTTCTCCACAGTCTCCTCGCCGGGCCACGCGTGCACCGGGGAGGCGGAGGTCACGGCAGGCTCCTCGCCGTCCATGGTCTCTTCGAGGCGGGCCTGCTCTTCCGTCTTGAAGAGTGGGTGATTGTCGAAGGGATCGGCGGCCTTGTAATGACC
>CATPAS010000182.1 GCA_955652075.1 uncultured Gaiellaceae bacterium
ATCCTGTAGGCTCGCGCCATGCATCGCTGGCGAGCCATCTGCTGCACGCAGCACGGCTGAACCGCCGCTTCCGGCCTACAGCGTCCGTGGAAGCGGCGGGACAGGACGCGCACCTGACCCAGGTCGAGGTTGCGCACGCCTTCCCGCAGGTCTGAGAGGAAGGTGACGCGATGCCAATGCCGCATCGCACGCAGATGCAACTGATCAAGCGCCGGCTCGTCGGCAAGGACGGCTCCGAGCGAGTCCGTGAGTTACGGGCGATCCTCGCCGAGCTACCCGGCTACAGGAACGGCCCGTACGCCGACATCCGCAAGTGGGTCGAAGCGCAGCTCGAGCACACGCGGGTGCAGAAGCGTGTGACCCATCGCGACTCGATCGCAGTCCGGCGTGAGGGCGCAGCGCAGATCGCGCTCGTCGGCCCGCCGAACGCCGGCAAGTCGTCCCTGCTGCAGGCGCTGTCCAACATCCAGATCAAGACCGGCGCCTACGCGTTCACGACGACGAGGCCCGTGCCGGCGTTAACCAGGGTCGGCGGCGTGCTCGTGCAGCTGGTCGAGATTCCGGGCCTGATCGAAGGCGCCTCGGCAGGTCGCGGCGGCGCACGGCCGCTCCTCGGCGTGCTCCGCGGCGCAGACGCGATCCTCTTCTGTCACGACGCGGGAGCTCCGATCGACGAACTGCGGGCCGTCATGGACGAGGTGTCGGAGGCCGGGATCGAACGCCCGGGGGTGATCGCAGCGACGAAGAGCGACGAGGCCGACGGCGCTGCGCTGCGGGTGGCGTTCCCACAGCTTCAGGTCGTCGAGGTCAGCGTGCTGGACGATGCGAGCGTGGAGCGCCTGCGCAAGACGATCTGGCAGCTGACGGGCCTGATGCGCGTCTATCTCCGCGACGGCGGGCATCCGATTGCGCTGCATCCGCCCGCCACGGTGCGTGATGTCGCGGATGCCATTCACCAGGAACTCGGTGCGCGCTGCACGGGTGCCCGGGTCTGGGGGCCCTCGGCGCGCTTCGACGGTCAACAGGTCGGGCGGGCGCATGCGCTGCTGGACGATGACACGGTGGAGATCCTCGACTAGCGTCCCTGCCGGGTACCGCTGGCCCAGAAGCCGGCAAGTAGTGCTGGTAGGGGCACTCGTTACGGCCAGCGAGGCTTGCGCGGCTCGACCCGCTCGGCCTCGCGCCAGTCGTCACGCGTCGGCACGAACACGTCGATGACCACCGCACCCTCGGGCCCGACGTGGACCTCGTGTGGGACGTTCCCGGAAATCGACCACGTGTCGCCGGGACGGAGCTCGCGGCTCTCGTCCGCGACGCGAAACACGAGCGAGCCGCTCAGGCACATCCCGAGCTGCTCGTTCTCGTGCTGATGCTCCGGGACATGACTGTCGGGATCGAGCTCGATCACGCCGAGCGTGATCTTCTCGCCGTGGACGACGCGGCCGTGCACGCTGTTCCAGATGCGCTGCAGGTCGAGCGAGGAAAGGTCGGCGAACGCGCTCATGGGCCGACCCTGTCCAGCCGGTGCCAGCGCAGCAGGATCCACTTCGAGCCGCCACACATCGAGCACTTCCGATCTTCGTCGGTTATTTCCCGCCCCATGTCGGTGAGCCTAGCGCCCCGCAGGGCGTTGAACTACCCGTCGAGGAGCCGGTAGCCCACCCCCCACACGTTGATGACGAACGCGCCTTGCCCCGCCGCGGCGAGCTTCCGGCGCAGTCGTGACGCGTGGGAGTCCAGCGTCCTCGTCCGTCCGAGCGAGCGAAAGTCCCAGACCTCCCTGAGCAGTTGCTCCTTCGTGAACACGCGCGTCGGATCCTTCATCAGCCTCAGCAGAAGCTCGTACTCCTTGCCGGCGAGTGCGACCGATATGCCGTCGACGGTCACGCAACGCGTAGCGAGGTCTGCGGTGATCGGCCCGGCCTGAAGCGTCTCGTGCGCCGCCGGCGTCGTCCTTCGCAACACGGCCCGGATGCGCGCCAGCAGCTCCTGGTAGTCGAACGGCTTCGCCAGGAAGTCGTCGCACCCACGGTCCAAGGCACGCACGCGGTCGACCGAGTCCGACTCCGGTTCGCCGAGGACGATGACGGGGACGTCGCCGTGACGCGCCCTGCACGCATCCAGCGCCTTGGTGTCCCCGAGCAGAACCAGATCCGGACGCGCGCCGTCGCCGACGACCCGGAAGCCGTCACTCGTCAGATGGCGCTCGAGAAAGCCGCGCGTATCGGGCTGGGCCTCGGCAAGGAGCAACGCCGTCGACATGCGAGCGAACGTAGCGCCCGCGCCGCCGCACGAACAGATGTCCTTTCTCGCGAAAGCGTGACGAACGATCTACAAGCGGCCGCTTCGGACCACGCCCCAGAGGAGCCAGACCCCGAGCAGGCCCGAGAGCGCAAAGCCGATCACCGAGATGACGTTGATGCCGAGCACATGCGGACCGGCCTTCGCGAAGATCCCGATCAGGCTCGACCCGATCAGGCCGCCGGCCACGATCATCGCGATGACGAGCCTGTTGAAAACGACGTCCATCCGGTTGAGCAGGTCTTCCAGCCCCTTGTGCACGAAGCCGACCTCGATCTGGCCGTCGCGAATCTGTTGCAGCGTGTCGTGCAGCTGATACGGCAGCTCGAGCGCCATCGCGCCGAGGCGCAGCGATTCCTTGCGGGCACGGTTGGCTACCCGCTGCGGCGTGAACCGCTCGAGCATCAGACCGCGCGCATACGGCCGGGCGACCTCGAAGACGTTGAAGTCCGGGTAGAGATCAACGCCGACGGAACCGAGCGTGGCGATCGCCTTGTCCAGGAGCAGGAACCGCGAGGGCAGCCGGAGGTTCATCGAGTAGATCAGCTGGAAGGCCTCGCGGATCACCTGCAGCGGGTCGATCTCGGCGAGGCTCGCCCCGTAGTACCTGTAGTAGATCTCGCGCAGCTCCGTGAGAAACTCCTCCTCCCGCTCCCGCGGGTAGCGCACGCCGAGGTCGGCGAGACGACGGGGAAGCGCTTCGACGTTCTCGGCGGCGGCATCGATGAACATGCGCGTGAGCTTCGTCATGTCGTCGTCCGTCAGCTTCCCGACCGCGCCGAAGTCGACCAGGCCGATCTGGTCGCCGTGACCCAGCACGAGCACGTTGGCCGGATGTGGATCGCCGTGGAAGAACCCGTGGCGGAAGATCATCGTCATCCAGGTCTCGGTCATCAGGTATGCGATGTCCCGCCGGTCCTCGAGTGACCACTGCTCCGGATCCAGATCGGCTACCTGGATCCCGTCGATCCACTCGAGGGTCAACACGCGGGTGCGCGTATAGCTCCAGAAGACCCGCGGCACACGGACGTGCGGATGGCCGGCGAAGTTGCGGTGGAACGTGTCTGCGTTCCGTGCCTCCAGCCGGTAGTCGAGCTCCTTGCGGATCGAGCGAGCGAACTCGTCCACGAGCTGATGCGCGTCGATGAAGTCGAGCGCGCGCACGCGTTCCTTGGCGATGCGCGCGGCCTGGTACAGCAGCGCCACGTCGGCTTCGATCTGTCGCGGCGCACCAGGGCGCTGCACCTTGACGGCGACCTGCTTGCCGTTCGGAAGCGTCGCGCGGTGCACTTGTCCGATCGAGGCCGCGGCAATCGGCTTCTCGTCGAACTCGGCGAAGAGCTGTCCGATCGTGAGGCCGAGATCTTCCTCGATCACCTTCTCGACGTCGCCGATCGGAAACGGGCGAACGTCGTCCTGCAGACCGCGAAGCTCCGCGATGATGTCAGGGGGAAGCACGTCGGGCCGCGTCGAGAGCAGCTGACCGAACTTGACGAAGGTCGGGCCGAGCTCGTCGAGCATCTCGCGCAGGTGCTGGCCGCGCTGTGAAGGCTGGCCGTCGACTTCGAGGCGGGTCCCGCGCCGCGGGAAGAGATCTGTCAGCCGGTGGGTGTCGAACCAGTACCCGAAGCCGTGCCGAACGGCGACCTGAGCGATCTCCGAAAGACGTCCGAGGTTGCGAGTTGCGGTTTGAGCCACCGCTTCAGTGTGACGGATTACTCGCGCCGGGCAAGCGAAAGTGGCCGCTGCCGAGCCCACGGGCCCGGCGGAGTCAGCAGCGACTCCACGCGGAGGTAGGCAAACCCGACGAGCAGCAGGTCGGAGAGCCGCTCCACGCAGAGGTACCTCGGCCGCCATTCCGGCGCGAACTTCCTGCTGAACACGAGCAGCCGCTCGAGCTGGAAGAGGCGGTCTCCGACACGCAGGAAGGCGCGTGCGACTGCAACGAGCCGGTTGCGCGGCGTCTCCGCGAGCAGGTCTGTGAAGACGCAGAAGTTGAGCGAGATCTCGTCCGCGTCGCGCTCCTTGGCCCAGCCGAGCAGCTCGACGATGAGGAACTCCATCAGACCGTTCGGTGTATCGCGGCGACGGCGCATCGCCCCCAGCGAGAAACCGCGTCCGCTCGGCACGAGATGGAGGAAGCCGCCGACCGTGTCGCCCCGCTCCGCGATCGCGAAGAACGTCTCGGGCTCGCGGAACTGGTCGTCCATCGCCATCGAGAAACCGCGCTCGACGTTCGAGCCGCGCCAGGCTGCGGAGACGCACTCCAGCTCTTGCCGTAACGGCGCGTCGATGTCACCCGCCGCGACGACACGGAACCGGTAGCCCTCACGTTCGAGACGCGTGACCGACTGCCGAACCTTGCGGATCGCCCGGCCCTCGAGGGAGAACCCGGCCGGTCGCACGACCGCCTCGTCACCGAGCTTGATCGCGCGCAGCCCCAGCGACCGCACCGTCGGCAGCAGCTCGCTGCTGACACTCAGAAGCGCGAGCCGCCAACCGCGCGTGTGGCAGACACGCTGGAACTCCGCCAGCAGCTGCGGGAGCTCGGCCTTGTCGCCGACGGGATCCCCGCTCACGAGCGCGCAGCCGCCCACCACCTTGTAGGCGACGAAGCTCCTGCGCGTCGGCGAGAAGAAGTAGCTCTTGTCCCGGCGCAGGCTGAAGAAGGCGAGGCTGTCGTCGCCGTGCGAGCGCACGAGCTTGCGCACCACCCGCCGCTCTTCGGCCGACTGACGCACGCGTTGCGAGATCGGCCGCATCCACAGGTGCAGCGCCTGGGCGCCGAGGACGAGGCTGAGTGCAGCAAGAACGTCTTCGATCCGGTCGCCGCGGAAACCGCGCAGGTCGAGCACCACGACGAGGGCCGCGGTCGTCGAGAACGCGAGCCCGGTGACGACGAGCGGTCTCACGAACAGCGGATCGCCCGGAACGTCGAAGCGCCTGCGGAACCGGAACAGCGCCGCGAGCACGAGCAGGCTCAGCGAAGCCTCCTCGACGTCCAGGCCCTTCGCGAGATGAGCAATGGCCAATCCGACGACCAGCGCGACCCCGAGCTGCCAGGCGCGGCGGCGTCTCAGCGCAAGCGACCGCGAGAGCCAGATGAGCGTCAGCCCGAACGTGAGCGCGGCGATGCGCGCAGCGCCGGGAACGCCAGGCGGCAGCACGCCGCGCACGAAGTCCGAGCGATTGGCGAACTCTGGAGTGAGCGCGGAATAGATGCCGGTGGCTCCCACCGCCGCGGCGGCCCAACCGAGCACGAGCTCCCCGCGAAGTCGGCGAAGCCCCACGCCCAGCAGGGTACCTGGGCGGGCGGCTAGTTGCCGGGCGGAGGCACGGCACGTGGCCGGGCCTCTACGAGACGCAACCTGTGCTCGATCTGGGCGACGCGCAGCTCGAGCTCGTCCCATTCGTCGCGTGTCACCAGACCGAGCTCGCGAAATGCACCATGGAGCGTCGTGCCGGCCCGCTCGCCGACACGAACGGCGTCACCGCGCCACCGTGCCGTCGCTTCGTCGATGAAGGCGCGCACCTCGTCCTTGCTCATCCCGCCGCGCTGCGCAAGCGAGTCGGCCAGCTCGTCCGCGCGTTCCGCCGTCAGCGCCACCGCACCGACAAGCGCGAGTATCAGGCGCCTAACGGGCTCGTCCATGGGGGCGCGCGCGCCTGCGCTGGCGTCGGCGTTCGCGCTTCGCAGCCGCAGCGGCGGCTGCAGGTCCATCCACCGTCGGGACGGGCGCGACGAACTCGGGCGCGGGCTCGTCTGCGGCCTGCTCTTCAGCCTCCTCGAGCACGGCCTCCATGCCGCTCTTGCTGAGCGTCTCGCCCTTGCGCCGCGCGTACTCCGGCTCGCGCTCCTTGAGCATCGCGAGCAGCGGCGCCGCGATGAAGATCGACGAGTAGGCCCCGGAGGCGATGCCGACCATCAGTGCAAACGCAAAGTCCTTGAGCGTCGCGCCGCCGTAAAGGAGGAGGGCCCCGACCGGCAGGAGCGTGATGAAGGAGGTCGCCAGAGAGCGACGGATCGTCTCCCAGAGCGAGACGTTCACGATCGTCGCGAACGACGACCGGCGCATGATCGGAATGTTCTCTCGGACCCGGTCGAAGATGATGATCGTGTCGTAGATCGAATAGCCGAGCACGGTCAGGATCGCCGCCACGGTGGAGCTCGTCACCTCTCTTCCCAGGAGCGCATAGATGCCGATGCAGATGAGGACGTCGTGCACCATCGCTGCGATCACCGGGCCCGCGAACTTGAAGTCGAACCGGATCGCGATGTAGAGGACGACCAGGAAGAGCGAGAAGAAAATGGCGATGATCGCCGACTTCGCAATCTGGCGGCCGAAGCTCGACGAAACGGTGGTTGCTCCGGGAGAGGTCACCTGCAGCTTGTTCTGGAGCTCGCGCGTGACCTGTGTCAGCTTGTCGCCGCTCAGTGCCTTGGTCCGGACCTGGAAGCTCTTGTACTCGCTGTTCGTGCCCTTCCCCCGGCCCTGGATGACCGCGTCGTTGTAGCCCTGGTCGCCCATGATCACGCGCACCGCGCCGGTGGTGTGCGGCGCCGGGGTCTTGAACGAAAGCTGTGTCCCGCCCTTGAAGTCGATGCCGAGATTGAGACCCTTGAAGACCAGCGCACCGGTCCCGAGCAGCAGGATCGCACCAGAGATGGCGAACCACGTGTTGCGCCGGCGCATGAAGTCGATCTGCAGCCATTTCGCGCTCTGCTGGCCGTGCGCACCCATGAAGCGCGGCTTGTTGAACCATGAGAAGCCGGCGAGCAGGCCCAGCATCGCGCGCGTGGCGCCGACCGCGGTGACCAGCGAGATCACGGTGCCGATCAGCAGCATGAGGGCGAAGCCCTTCACCTGTGCCGTGGCGACGGCGAAGAGAACGAGCGCCGTGATCGCCGTCACGACGTTGGCGTCGAGAATGGTCCGGAAGCCCTTGGAGTACCCGGCCGAGATCGCAGCGCGCACGGATTTGCCGGCGCGCACTTCTTCCTTGATGCGTTCGAACACCACGACGTTGGCGTCGGCGGCAACTCCGATGGTGAGGATCAGTCCCGCGAAGCCCGGGAGCGTCAGCGTCACGTGGAAGAGCAGGATCGCCGCGTACAGAAACGCCGAGTAGATCGCGAGCCCGATGACGGCGACAAGGCCGAGGAACCGATAGAAGAGCAACAGGAACAGCGCGACGACCAGCAGGCCGACGATCGCGGCCTTCTTGGCCTGCGTCAGTGAGTCTTTGCCGAGAGTGGCAGAGACGTCCGTGCGCTCCGCGGTCTCGAAGGTGACCGGCAGCGCGCCGGTCTGCAGAACGAGCGCGAGGCGCTTCGCGTCCCCGAGCCCGCCGCTGCGGCCCATGTCGATCTGTGCGCCGTTGTCGCCGGGAATGCCGTCCGGATTGCGCGCGAAGTCGATGTACGGGACCGACTGGATCTGCCGGTCGAGCACGATCGCGAAGTGCTGCGCACAGTTGCCGACGGAAGTGCTGTCGGTCCGGCCCTGGCAGACGAGCGCCCCGCGCTGCGCCTCGCGGCGCGTGATCGTGTGGAAGATCGACTTGCCCTTTCCGGTGAACTGCATCAGCACGACCGGGGCGCTGGTCTGCGGATCGATATCAGCGCGCGTGCCGGAGAGCACGAGCTCGCTGCCCGTCATCTCGGGGATCCCGTTCTGGCCGCTTTTGTCGGGCAGGCGGTGCTGGAGGAGATAGAAGCCCGTCTTCGAGGTGATCGGCTGAGCGCTGAGGCAGTTGCCGCTGGCCACGGCGCAGCTGACGACGACCGTATTCTCGGGCACCGTCACGATCGTCCAGTTCTTCGGGATGTGCTTGCCGAGGCCGTGTTTGGCGACGGGGTTCTGCACGACCTGTGTCGCGAGGAGCGCCTGCTCGGTCGGCGTCGGCCCCGCCCTCACGACTTTCTGTGAGTCGAAGAGGTACCACTGGGACGGCGTGCCCTTGGCCGCGAGCACGCGGGTCTGCGGCGCCGAGAGCAGATCGAAGAGGCTGGGAGACGCCACGGGAACCCGCGATGTCAGGCCGCTGACCGACGGGCCTGTGAGATCCGCCTCGAAGTCGTAGAACTCGAGCACGGCGGTCTTGCCGATCAGCTTCGCAGCCCCTGCGGCGTCGTGGACGCCCGCGAGCTGGATCACGATCTGGTCGGAGCCCTGCTTGCGGATCTCCGGCTCGGCCACGCCGAGCTTGTCGATGCGCTGTCGCATGATGTCGATCGAGCGGTTGAGATCATCCGCGGTGAGCTTGTGATTCTTCGGCGGCACCGCCTTCAGGACGACCTCGAGCCCCCCTTGCAGGTCGAGCCCGAGCGTCGCCTTCCGGTACACCGGCGAGCCCGGGACTGCCAAGAAGGCGACGCCGACGAGCGCCGTCAGGATGCAGCCGATGAGGATCAGATGGTGTCGGCGATCTTTCAAGCGGAATCAGTGGGAAGGGTAGCCGGGGACTCCTCGTCCGGCGGCTCCGCGGACTCCTGGTCCTCGTTCACCACCCCGGCCACGGCACGCTTGGCGATCCGCACCTCGACTCCTTCGGCGATCTCGACCCGCACCTCATCGCCGTCGACCGCGGTGACCGTCCCGTAGAGCCCACCGGCGGTGACGATCTCCTTCCCTACGTCGATTGTTTGGAGCAGCCGTTGCGCCGCCTGCTGGCGGCGGCGCTGTGGCCGGATCAGCATGAACCAGATCAGGGCCAGCAGGGCAAGGATGAAGAAGTACTGGGACACGGGCCTCCTCAGGCGGCGGATGCGAGCCGGCCGAGGGCTTCGGCCTTGTACGCCGCCAGCCGGCCTTCCTCGATCGCCGCGCGCGCATTCGCGGTCAGGTCAAGGAGGAATCGTAGATTGTGGAGGCTCAAGAGGCGTAGACCCAGCAACTCTTCCTGGTTGATCAGGTGGCGCAGGTAGGCGCGGCTGAACCGGGTGCAGGCAGGGCAAGGGCAGCTTTCGTCGAGCGGCCGGGGGTCGCGGGCGAAGCGGGCGTTGCGAAGGTTCAGCCGTCCTTCCCAGGTGAGCGCGCTGCCCGTTCGGGCAGTTCGCGTCGGCAGGACGCAGTCGAACATGTCCACCCCGCGCTCGATTACCTCGAGCACGCCTTCGGGGTCGCCGATGCCCATGAAGTAGCGCGGCCGATCTGCCGGGAACAGAGCCGCGGCCCACGCCGTCGTCTCGAACATCAGTCTTCGGTCCTCGCCGATCGCCAGGCCGCCGAGCGCGTGACCGTCGAAGCCGAGCTCGCTGATCTCCGCAATCGAGCGGCGGCGCAGCTCGGGGTCGGACGCACCCTGCGCGATCCCGAAGAGGAGCTGGCCCTCGGCGCGCGGCGCAGTGCGCTGGCGCGCGGCCCACAGCGTCGTCCGCCGCACGGCCTCCGCAAGCTCCGACGCGGGAACGTCCGCCGGCGGACAGATATCGAGGCACATTGCGATGTCGGAGCTGAGCGCGGCCTGAATCGCCGCGACCGACTCGGGAGTGAAACGCGCAGCGGCACCGTCGTAGACGGATCGGAAGGTCACGCCGTCGTCGTCGACCGCGGCGATTGTGTTGCGCAGCGAGAAGACCTGGAAGCCGCCGGAGTCGGTGAGGATCGGTCCCGCCCAGCCCATGAAGCGGTGAAGACCGCCAAGCTCGGCGATCACGTCTTCTCCCGGGCGGAAGTGCAGGTGGTACGTGTTGCCGAGCAGGATCGGCGTGCCGAGCGCGCGCAGCTCTTCCGGATCCACGGTCTTGACCGTCGCTTTTGTCCCGACCGGCATGAACGCGGGCGTTGGCACGTCGCCGTGCGCGGTGCGCAGGATCCCCGCTCGCGCAGCGCCGTCCGTAACACTGACCGTGTACTTCTCGCTCACCGGACGGGACGCTCGTACAGGCTCATCTTGCGGCCGTCGAGGACGAGGTCGCCGCGGTGCTGGAAACCGAGGTCTTCGTAGTAGTCGCGGATGTGCGGGTTGTCACCGAGGCAGTCGAGCCGCAGGAACTCACGTCCCGCCTCGGCAGCTTCGGCATTCGCCCATTCGACGATCGCGGCGCCGATACCGCGGCCGGCCCGGTCGCGCCGGACGGCGAGCTTGTGCACGTAGACGGCGTCCGGCGGACGGACGCCCCAATACTCAGGATCGTCCAGAAGCATCGACACGGTCGCAACGGCCTCGCCGTCCTCCGCCTCGACCACGTAGACCTCGCCGCGGTCGATCGCGGCAGCGAGCTGTTCGCGGGGAAACGGCAGCGGCCACTGGCTGAAGCCGAGGTCGGTGACCCACACGGTTGCCTCGTCGAGCAGCGCAGCGACGGTCACTGCGTCTTCATGGTGCGCGCGGCGGACGTTCACAACACCAGCATCGCATCGCCGAACGAGTAGAAGCGGTAGCGCTGCTCGACCGCCGTCCGGTAGAGCCGCCGCGTCTCCTCCACTCCGGCGAAAGCCATCACGAGCGCGAGCAGCGTCGAGCGAGGCAGGTGGAAGTTCGTCAGCAGTGCATCCGTCCGGAGGAACTCGAAGCCGGGAGTGACGAAGAGATCGGTCCGGCCGGAGAGGGGCGCGCCTCGCGCGAGCGTCTCGAGGACCCGCACGGTCGTGGTCCCGACGGCCAGAACCTTGGGTGCGGCGCGGATGCGCTCCCACGCGTCGGTTCCCACCTCGTACCGCTCGCCGTGGAGCTGATGCTCGTCGAGATCTTCAGCCGCGACCGGGCGGAACGTGTCCAGCCCGACGTGCAGCGTCACGCGTTCGACGTCGAGGCGCGCGAGCACCTCCTGCGTGAAGTGCAAACCGGCGGTCGGCGCGGCTGCAGAACCCGCTTCGCGCGCGTACACCGTCTGGTAGCGCGCCGGGTCGGCGAGCGGCTCCGTGATGTAGGGCGGCAGCGGCGTCTCGCCCGCCGGCTCGCCGTCGAGCCGCAGCCGCCAGCGTCCCTCGCCGAGATGCTCGAGCAACTCGACGGGCCCGTAGCGGCGCCCCGGCCGGAGCCGCCGGGTCGGGCGCGCAAGCCCTTCCCAGAGCCCGTCCTCGTCCAACCGCTCCAGTAGCAGCACCTCACCCTTCGGAGCCTCGATCGGAATCCGGGCGGGGACGACCCGCGTGTCGTTGACCACGACGAGCATGTCGCCGATCACGTCCGGTAGCTCTGCGAACCTGCATTCGTGCACCCGCTTGGACACGCGTGGGTAGACCAGCAGTCGCGACTCGTCGCGGCGCGCCACGGGATGCTGAGCAACAAGCTCCGGCGGGATGTCATATTCGAGCTCCCTCGTTTTCATCCGGTTCCCACGGTACCCTTGCCGGACATGGACGACAGCGTCGTCGAGCGCGCGCACGAGCGGGTCGAGCGGCGGGCGGAGGGTGCCGCTCTCGACAGCCTCCTCACCCGGGCACGCGAGCAGGTGGACGCGCTCGCAGCCGCTGCTTCGTCGCTCGAGGAAACGCTCCCGGAACGCGTCGGCGAAGCAGTCCGCGCCGAGGCGCAGCCGGTCGGACGCAACCTCGCCGAGATCCGTGGGCTCATGAATCAGGTCATCCGGCGCCTCGAGCGCCTCGAGGGAGACCTCCTCTCGGAGCGCAATGCGCGCGTCGACGACCTCGCCCTGCTCGTCGACCTCGTCTCGTCCGGGTGGAAGGGCGTCGACACGCGGCTCGCTCGCATGGAAGCGGTGCTGACCAGGCTGGAGCAGGGCATGCAAGAGAATCGCGGCGCCGTCGTCTACCGGATGGAAGACCGCCGTCCGGACGCCGCCAGCTCCTAGCTAAAGGGAGCGCTCAGGTCACCGAGAGGATGACGGCCGCGCAGACGGTCCAGCCTGCAATGCAGATCAGGATCGGCAGGTCGTGCAACAGGATCTCTTCGGGCTCCTCCCCGAGATCGCGACGGTGCATCAGAAGGAGGTAGCGGAACACGCCGAAGAGCACGAACGGGATCGTGATCATCATCGCCTTCGACCCGCGCGCGGTGAACGTGTACAGGCAGTAGGAGATCACGGTCGACGCGGCCACGACGCTGACGAGCTGGTCGACGAGCGCCAGCGAGTAGCCCTCCAGGACAGGCCGGCCGGGGGTTGCCTCGGCGCCCACGAGCACGAGCTCGCCGCGCCGTTTCGCCAGCGCGAGGAAGAGCGCGAGCAGCGCGGTGCACAGCAGGAGCCACGGCGAGATCCTCACCTCCACAGCCGCGGCACCCGCAGCTGCCCGGACGACGAACAGTCCGCCGATTGTCATCACGTCCAGCAGCACGACGTGCTTGAGCGCGAGCGTGTACCCAGCTTGGAGGGCCAGGAACGTGCACAGGAAGAGGATCGAGGCCGGGCCCAGCGGCGCCACGAGCAGCAAGGCAGTTAGGAGCAACAGCGCTGCCAACCCTGCGGCAAATCGAGGCGAAAGCTCGCCGCGCGCGATCGGCCGTGCCCGCTTGACGGGGTGCACGCGGTCGTGCGGCGCATCGCGGAGATCGTTGACGAGGTAACTCGCGCTCGACGCCGCGCAGTACGCGGCGAAGGCGGCGATGGCTTCGCCCCAGCGGCCGAAGTCGCCGAGCTTCGCGGCGAAGATGATCCCGGCGAAGAGGAGCAGGTTCTTCGTCCACTGCCGGGGCCGAAGCGCGACGAGCGCCGCGCGAGCTCGCGAGCGCGGACGCGGCAGTTCGTAGACGGAAGTCGGCTCGGGAACTATCACTCGACGGGAGACTAGAGCGGGCCCGACGGGAGGACCAGCTTGAAGCGACTGCCCTCGCCCGGGCGCGAGTCGAGCTCGATGCTCCCACCGAGGGCCGCCGCGAGCTCGTGCGCGATCGCCAGCCCGAGACCGGTTCCCGAGTCGTCCCGCGACCAGAAGGGCCGGAAGATCCGCTCTTGCTCCTCGATCGCGACGCCAGGGCCGTTGTCGTCGACCGCTACCGAGACGCGACCGTTGGTCGCGGTCAACTCGAGCTCCACCCGCCCGCCGTCCGGCGTCCAGCGAAAGGCGTTCGAGAGCAGGTTGGAGATGATCTGCAGCACGCGATCGCCGTCGGAGACGATCGTGGGCTGCGCCTCGAAGCGCTTGCCGTAGTCGATCCGTCGCCGGCGGGCCTCCTCACCGAAGGCGGAGTAGGCCTGATCGCAAAGCCGCTCCATGTCCACCTCTTCCGTGTGCACCGTGAAGCGGTGCGCCTCCAGCTTCGCCAGGTCGAGGACGTCGCCGACGAGCCGCTCCAGCCGCGCGCCCTCCCGCGCGATCACGTCGAGGGACGCTGCGCGCGCCTCGGGATCCTCGGCAACTCCTTCCCGCAGAGCGTCGACATGACCGCGGATCGCGGTCAGAGGCGTGCGTAGCTCGTGCGAGACACTCATGAGGAAGTTGCGCTCCTGCCGCTCCGCATCGGACAGGCGCACAGCCATCTCCCGGAAACGGTCGGCAAGGTGGCCGATCTCGCCTCCACCCCGCACCTCCGGCAGATCGACGTCGTAGCTTCCGCGCTCGATCTCGTCGGTCGCGCGCGACAGCGCCAGCACCGGCCGCGTGATTCGGCGCGACAGGTACCACCCGAGCAGGCCCGCGACGATGATCCCACCGAACGACGCGATCGCCAGCCGCTCGAGTAGCGGAATCAGCCGCTGGTTCAACTCTGTCTTCGGCTTCGCGACGATCAGGTCCCCGAATGCAGGCCCCTGCTTTTCGAGCTTCAGCGGACGCGCGACCGCGAGGTAGGTCTTGTTCGCGCCCGGCGGCGTGAACTCGAACGTGATCGTCCGGGCGGACCGCCAATCGACGGTTTTCTGCGGCAGGCGTTCCAGCCCGACGCTCTGCCCCGGCACCGGCGGGACGCCGACGTAGAAGAGACGATCGCCGGTCGCCCGCTCGAGCTGGCGCGCGATCCGCGGAAGCACGCCGGTGTCGTTCGCCGTGATCGCCTGCTGCG